>NZ_JARKPW010000075.1:0-2707 GCF_029975095.1 Aminiphilus sp. | reverse complement strand
CATCGGCGGCAACCACTTCATCCACGCCTGCCGCAGAAACATCGGCATCACCGCCATCGTCATGAACAACAACATCTACGGCATGACGGGCGGGCAGGCCTCGCCCACGACGCCTCCGGGAGCCAGAGCGACCACCGCTCCCTACGGCGCCATCGATCCTCCCTTCGACATCTGCAACCTCGCCGCGGGAGCCGGGGCCACCTACGTCGCCCGGGCCACCATCGCTCAGCCCGCCATGTGCGAGCAGTACATCAAGAAGGGAATCCAGCACAAGGGCTTTTCCGTGATCGAGATCGTCACCCACTGTCACACCCAGTTCGGACGGAAGAACAAGAGGAGTTCCCCCGTGGACAACCTCAACTTCTTCAAGCAGGCGAGCGTCGCCAAGGCCAAAGCGGACCAGATGTCCCCGGAGGAGCTGGTGGGCAAGATCATCACCGGCGAGTTCGTCGACAAGGACATTCCCGAATACACTGAGCAGTACGATAAACTCATCGCCAAGGTGAGGGGGTAGCGACATGAGCGAGCGTTACGAAATCCGCGTGGCCGGTTCGGGGGGACAGGGGGTCATCCTCGCGGCGGTCATTCTCGGCGAGGCAGCGGTTCTCCACGAGGGAATCAACGCCGTACAGAGCCAGGCCTACGGCCCCGAAGCGCGTGGGGGCTCCTCGAAGTCAGAGGTAGTGGTCTCCCGGGGCGAAATCGATTATCCTAAGGCCATGGCGCCGAACCTCCAGGTGGCGCTCACCCAGAAGGCCTGCGACGAGTACGTGAAGGACACGGCGCCCGGCGGCATCGTCATTCTGGACGACTTCTTCGTCACCGACCTTCCCTCGGTGGATGCGGAGATCCTGCATCTCCCCATCGTGCGCACCGCCCGGGAGAAACTCGGCAAGGAGATCGTGGTCAACATGGTCGCCCTCGGAGCGGCGGCCAAGGTTCTGGAGAAGAAGGGGCACTACAACCCCGAGTCGATCCGGAGCGCCATCCTCGCCCGGGTTCCCAAGGGAACGGAGGAGCTGAACTCCAAGGCCTTCGAGGCGGGGTACGAGCTGGTACGCATGTGAGAAACTCCGTGTCCCGGAACACGGGGGGGACACGGTTTTGCGGTGTGGGTGCGGTATGGGAAGAAAGGAACCAGCGAGACAAGCAAGGAGGGGTACCTCATGGCGATCCAGAAACGGACGTCAACGAACGTGTTGCTCGATACGGCTCTTCGGAACTTCTACGCCGCCGCGGAGGAAATGCGGCTGGACGAGGGACTTGTGGAGATCCTGAGCCATTCCGAGCGCAGAACGTGTGTTTCCATCCCCGTCGAGATGGACGACGGCTCCGTGAAGGTGTTCGACGGCTACAGAGTGCAGCATTCCACTGCTCTCGGTCCCTCGAAGGGCGGCATCCGGTTCCATCCTGACGTGTGCCTCGACGAGTGCGAGGCCCTCGCCATGATGATGACCTGGAAGTGTTCCCTCGCGGGGATCCCCTACGGCGGCGGCAAGGGCGGCGTGTCCTTCAACCCCCTGGACTACTCCCAGAAGGAGCGGGAGCGGCTCACGAGAACCTTCGCCGCGCGGATCGAGCCCGTGGTCGGCACCTGGACTGACGTGCCCGCGCCGGACGTGAACACCGGCGGTCCCGAGATGATCTGGTTCATGGACACCATCAGCAAGATGCGCAACCAGCTCGAGCCCGCCATCTTCACCGGCAAGCCCATCTCCCTCTGGGGATCCAAGGGCAGAACCGCCGCGACGGGTCTCGGCGTCGCCACCTGCGCCATGGAGGCCCTCAAAGTCTCCGGCAAACCCGTCGAGGGTGCCACCGTGGCCGTCCAGGGCTTCGGTAACGTCGGCACCTACGCGGCCCTCACCATGGTGAAGGCCGGCGCGAAGGTCGTGGCCATCAGCGACATCACCGGCGCCTACTACTGCCCCGCAGGCCTGGACATCCAGAAGTGCTTCGACTTCGTCAGCTCCCACCCCAAGAAGCTCCTCGAAGGCTACCAGCAGGAGGGCATGCAGAAGCTCGCCGGTGAGGACCTGCTCTTCCTCCCCGTGGACGTCCTTCTTCCCTGCGCGCTCGAAGGCGCCATCAACGGCAAGAACGCCGACAAGGTGCAGGCCAAGTTCATCATCGAGGGAGCCAACGGCCCCGTCACCCCCGAGGGCGACGCGGTTCTCGACAAGAAGGGCGCCCTCGTCGTGCCCGACTTCCTCGCCAACAGCGGCGGCGTCATCGGCTCCTACTTCGAGTGGTGCCAGAACCTGGGCGGCTTCTTCTGGTCCGAGGAAGAGTACAACGACCGTCTGCTCCGGATCATGCGGGACAACTTCCACCGCGTGTGGGACTACAGCACGGCGAACAGCGTCAAGATGCGCCGGGCCGCCTTCATGGTCGCCATCAAGCGGGTCGCCGACGCAGTGCGCATGAGAGGGGTTTTCCTCTAGGATCCACCTTTTTCCCGCAGCGTGCGGAACTTCGGGGTTTCGCGGCGGCGCTCCCTGCGGGGGCGTGTCGCCGGAGCGTGTGCGGACCGGTGGATGAAAGCAAGAACGTCAAGAAAAGGGGCGGTGGGCGACCACCGCCCCTCGGATCTTTTGTGCAGGGAGGGACGGGGAGGAAGCGCATGCGGGAACTTTCCAGGGGATCGGCGCTCACGGCACTGCGCGTGGAGGACAGGACCAGCCGCGGGGAGGGCATCGCCCGTCTC
>NZ_JARKPW010000063.1:0-10306 GCF_029975095.1 Aminiphilus sp. | reverse complement strand
TGTTTACCGCACTTCTTCTCGGGCTGGTTCCCTTTCCCGTAGAGGCTCAGGATGTCTACAGCGGCAATCCCGTGGCGAAGATCGCCCGGGAGACTTCTCCGGCGGTGGTGAACATCGACACGGAGACAATGGTCCAGCGCTCCCGCGTTCCCCTTCCTTTCGCGGATGACCCCTTTTTCCGGCGCTTTTTCGGAGAGGAGTTCGAACGGTTCAGCCGTTCCGTCCCCATGCGGGGCAAGGGTTCCGGATTCCTGGTGACGAAGGATGGCTATATTCTCACCAACAACCACGTGGTTCAGAGAGCGGATAAAATCACGGTGACATTGTCTGACGGAAGGGAACTGGAAGCGAAGCTCGTTGGACGCGATCCGACCTTTGATCTTGCGGTCATCAAAGTCGTGGGGAACGATTTTCCCGTGCTCGAACTGGGAGATTCGGATCGGATCGATGTAGGCGAATGGGTGGTGGCCATTGGAAATCCCTTCGGTCTCGAACATTCGGTGACGGTGGGTGTCATCTCCGCAAAAAACCGGAGCGTGAACGCCGGGGATGTGAGCTTTCAGGGATTTCTGCAGACGGATGCGGCCATCAACCCGGGCAACAGCGGGGGACCGTTGTTGAACCTCGACGGAAAGGTCGTGGGCATCAACACGGCGATCATTCCCTATGCACAGGGAATCGGCTTTGCCATTCCCGTCAACATGGCGCAACAAGTCATGGATGACCTCGTCCGTTTCGGAAAAGTGAAGCGGGGCTGGCTCGGTGTCTATGTCCAGCCCATCACCCCGGAGATTGCGGAAGCGTATGGTCTCAAGGGGACGGAGGGGGCTCTCGTTGCGGATGTCCAAGCCGATTCGCCTGCGGTGAAGGCCGGTTTGCTCAGGGGAGACGTGATTCTTTCCGTGGACGGTATTCCCGTGAAAACACATCAGGATCTCGTTTTCGGTATCAGGAGGCATCTCGCTGGTGACACGGTGGTTCTTGATGTCGTGCGCAAGGGAAAAGCAGAGACGATCCGCGTCCAACTCCAGGAGATTCCAGGGGCGGAAGAGGCTGCGGAGGAAGCACCGTCGGACCTTGAGGGGAAGCTTGGGCTGAGCGTGAACCCCGTCACGGAAGAGCTGAGGAGACGTTATTCTCTTTCGGAAAACGAGGGCGTGGTGATCACCAAGGTCGAAGGTGGCTCACCTTCGGAACGTCTCGGGCTGAAAGCGGGAGACCTGATTCTCGAGGTGAATGGAACTGCCGTAAAGGATCTCACGTCGTGGAAACGAGCTTTGGGACGGGTGAAGGGTTCCATTGTTCTCGTGGTACAAAGGGAAGGAAGAACATTCTTCGTCTCCATGCGGCTCCCCGAGTAGACGAGGAGTGACGGATCGGAAAAAGCGCCGGAGAGCTCGGGCTCCGGCGCTTTTTTTGTCTCGTTTCACGGGCGTAAATGGGACGAGGGCAGGTCATTCCAGAACTTCGAGAAGTGCCTCCATCAAATGTGGGTCGAATTGTGTTCCCGCGCAGCGCTTGAGTTCCGACAAGGAGTCTTCTCGGGGGAGCGCCGGCTTGTAGGGGCGCCCCCGCAACATAACGTCAAAAGAGTCGGCGATGGTAACGATCCTGGAGAGCAATGGAATGGCTTCGCCTCGTTTTCCCGATGGGTAGCCCGTCCCGTCCCAGCGTTCGTGATGGGCCAGAATAAATTCCGCAACGGCGACGATTTCAGTGGCGGAAGACTGGGCGATGCGGTATCCCGTCTCAGGATGTTTTTTCACAAGGCCCCATTCCGCTGTGGTCAGAGGACCGGGGCGATTGAGAATTTGTGCGGGAATCGTCACCATTCCAAGATCGTGGAAGCGTGCGAGATGCTGGAGATGGATCATCTCTTCCGGAGAGAGGGCCAGGAAACGGCCGATTTGCCTTGCGTATTGCCAGACCTGGAGTGCGTGCTCTTCGATTTCCGGGGTGCTGGTCATGAGGGTCTGTTCCAAGGAAGTGATGATTGCGATCCGCGAGCTCCGCTGCTGGGCGAGTTTCTTGCGGTACATCCAGTCTTCCGCCTCCTTGATGGTCGCATCCGGTTCCTCGGCGGTACTTTCCTTTGTGGCGAGGCCGAAAGCGATGCTCAGAGGCACCCGAACGCCCTCCTCCTTGCCCTGTGCCTCGTGGAGCTTGTCCACGATCGTCTTTGCCTGGCGGTATGAGGTGTTGGGCAGAAGAACGAGAAATTCGTCTCCTCCCCAGCGGGCCGCCACGTCTTTTTTGCGCAGGAAGGAACGGATCAGCTCCGCCGCTCTCTGAAGGAGGCGGTCGCCTTCCTGATGGCCGAAGGCATCGTTCGCGAGCTTGAGTCCGTTCACGTCACCCAGGAGAACGGAAAGGGGAAAAAACTGGGGATTGTCCAGCCGGTGGAGCTCGCCTTCGAGAAAACGCCGGTTGTGGAGTCCGGTGAGTGGGTCGTGGAAGCTGAGGTAGCGAATCTCTTCCTCTGCGGATTTTCGTTTTGTGATGTCGATGACGGAAATGTGCACCCGCTCGTAGGAATCGGTGTATCCCGGGTCCACGGCGTAGCTGAGGAGCGCGTGCAGAAGAGAACCGTCCTTTTTTCGAAGCGTCGTTTCGGCATGGAAAAAACGCTCACCCTGGGCGAGTGCTGCTGCGCCCTGGAGGAAGACAGGGAAAGAGTCCTTGTTCAGGATTTCCGGAAGAGTTTCGGGAGCCGGAGCAGTCGGAGAAAGAGTGAAGAGGCGGCGCGTCTCTCCGTTGATGTTGCGCAGGCGAATTGTCCGGGTGCATCGGTGCATATCCTCCGGAACGTGCCGAAAGTGCTCTTCCATGTCGGAGATTCCCGCTTCTCTCAAATTCGCGAGAAACGTGAGGGTTTCGGAGAAATCCGCCTCGCAGAGTGAAATGGGTGAGTGTTCGAAAAGGCTGCGGTAGCGGAGCTCACTTTCTCCGAGTTCCTTGGCGATCCGTTCCTTGGCATCCATTTCCACCTGGAGTCGTGCGTTCTTTTCCGCCAGTTCCTTCGTTCTTTCGAGGACTTTTTGCTCCAGTTCCGCCTGGTGAACCTGAAGGCGACGTTCCATGGTCTTCAAAGCGGCGATTTTCTGGTGAAGCTCCTCGTTGAGGCGAAGAATTACCTTGTAGAAATGGAGATTGCGGAGGTAGGCGGAAGAGGCGTTGAGAACCATGGTGAGAAACGCCATGGATGTATCCGAGAGGGCTTCCTTTTTCCCGGGAAGAATTCCGAGAAACATGCCGAGAACGTGGCTCTGGGTCGTCAGAGTGTGAAGGAGAATTCTGGAATTTCCGTCCGAGGCGGTGACGACCACGGCTTTTTTTCTGTCCAGAGCCCACGCGAAAGTCCGGTCTTCAATGAGTGGGCGTTGCTCTTTTTCAAAAAAAGCCTCGCTCGTGGGAGGATCACAATATGCCGGGAAAAATGCGCCGGATTCCTCCTCGAGGAGATAGAAACCGAGGGCGCTGAAGGGGGCGATGGAACGTATTCGTTTTGTTGTTTCCTTCAAGATCAGGATTTCTGTAGTCGTTTCGTCTATGAGCACAGGGGAGCTGTTGAGTTCCACGGCAAGATCCACGGCGCGCATCATTTCCCGGGATTCTGCCTCGAGTACACGAAGCCGCTCTTCGAGATAGTTTATTCGTGAGGGAGTTGTCTTCATGATCATCTCTCCGTGACGAAACGGGCTAGGGGGCGTTCTTTTGCGGAGAAGGAACACACCTCCTTCCGGGTCCGAAATCCGGAGGGGAGTGTCCGCAGACGCCGGGCTCCCGAGAACACGGCAGCGTTCGCCGAAATTGTCTCAAGGCATGAAGAGCACTCCTTCGCGGTGGAAGCCGTTTTTCCGGAGCAGGCATGCGAAAGGAGCGGTGACGCAAAAAGGCGTGTCCGCTGCTGTGGCGCTTGCGGACACGCCGTCGGGAACGACGGTTTACATGTCGAATTCTGGGCAGTGTACCTTGTATCCGACGCCACGTACGGTGACCACCATGGCGTCGAGATTGAAGGGGCGAAGTCGATCCCGAAGATATTTGAGATGGACGTCCACCACATTGCTGGTTCCGTCGTACTCCTTCTGCCAAACCTTGTTGATGATCTGTTCGCGGCTGAAAACCTGGTTTTCGTTGCGCATGAGCAGTTCGAGAATGTCGAACTCGCGTCGGCGGAGCAGGACAGGCTGTCCGTCGATGCGGCATTCTCTCGCCACAGGATCGAGCACGAGGGGGCCGCACTTGAGGATGGGACGCTGCTGCTCCGAACTCCGTCGGATGAGGGCGTTGACGCGGGCGACGAGTTCTCGGAAGTCGAAGGGTTTGACGAGATAGTCGTCGGCACCTCTGTTCAACCCCTCGACTCTGTCTTCAATGGCATCCTTTGCCGTGAGCATGATGACGGGAACCTTCTTGCCCGCCTCGCGGACTTTCTCGACCACCTCGAAACCGTCCCGGCCGGGGAGCATGACGTCAAGAATGACGCAGTCGAATTCGTTTTGCGTGAGCGCCGCCAGTCCTTCTTCTCCGTTCTTCGCTCCCTCCACGCGGAATCCATGTTCGGCGAATCCTTCTGCGAGCACTTGAACCAGATCGCGATTATCCTCGATGATAAGCAATTTCATGATGGATCGGGCCTCCCTCGTAGAGCATTTAGTCTGATTCTGTCTTTCTTCCCTTTAAGGTTTATTGTATTATTAAAGCACGGGATAGGAGAAATGTCGAGTGCAGAATTTACTGATTCAGGATCGTTTTTTGCAATACACCCAACGGAGGAGTATCCGGAACGATGGGGTGACACGATTGCCGTTGTCTTTCCGGTGCGTGCGTGATATGATCCGCTGTACCGGGTGCTCGGGGGATCGGAACGTCCTCCTGCTGGGCCCTTGGAAAAATTCCAGAGGTGATGACGATGATTCAAAAGGAAGTCAAGCAGCAGATCATTGAAGAGTTTTCCATGCACGGATCGGACACGGGCTCCACGGAGGTGCAGGTGGCTATCCTCACTCACCGGATCCGTGAGTTGACCGAGCACATGAAAGTGCACTCCAAGGATTTTCATTCCCGGAGAGGTCTTCTCAAGATGGTCGGCAAACGTCGTAAACTCCTCGCCTATCTGCGGAGCCGGGATTTCGGGCGTTATCAGGCGCTGATCCAGAGGCTGGGGCTCCGTCACTGACAGAGGCCGAGAAGCGAAGGACGAACGAGAGCGGGAAAATCCCGCTCTCGTTTTTCGTGTTTCATGTGTTATGCTTCTTGGCGGCGAAAACGAGCAGGTTGAAGAATGGGAGGAGCGAAAAGAATGACGAGAACTTTTGAGGTGGCGGTCGGAGGAAGCAGCATCACCTTCGAGACCGGAAAACTGGCGAAACAGGCGAGCGGATCCATTCTGGCGAAACAGGGTGAGACGGTGGTTCTCGTTTCGGCGTGCATCTCCGAAACACCCCGATCAGGCATCGATTTTTTCCCACTCCTTGTCGATTACGAGGAGCGGTACTATTCGGCGGGGAAAATCCCCGGAGGGTTCATCAAGCGCGAGGGACGTCCCTCGGAGACGGCGATCCTGAGTTGCCGTGTCATCGATCGCTCCATTCGGTCGCTTTTTGACGACAACCTTCGTTACGACGTGCACGTGGTCTCCACGGTACTCTCCGTGGACCAGGTGAATCCACCGAACGTCCTCG
Organism: Aminiphilus sp.; assembly: GCF_029975095.1. Classification (NCBI taxonomy): domain Bacteria; kingdom Thermotogati; phylum Synergistota; class Synergistia; order Synergistales; family Aminiphilaceae; genus Aminiphilus; species Aminiphilus sp. The sequence continues at coordinate 4,619 of NZ_JARKPW010000063.1, read as the reverse complement.
CGGTGAACGCCGCCTCCGCAGCGTTGACGATCTCCGAGATTCCCTGGGAAGGGCCTGTCGGAGCCGTACGCATCGGGCGCATCGATGGACAGTTTGTGGTGAATCCTATGGAACAGGACATGCCCCGCAGTGATCTGGATCTTCTCGTGGCTGGACATGCGGGGGGCATCACCATGGTGGAGGCGGGAGCGAAGGAGTTGCCCGAGGAGATCATGGTGGATGCCCTTGAGCTGGCGCACCGGGAGATTCTCAAGATCGTGGACGCGCAGCTCAGAATGCGGGAGGAGATAGGCAAACCGAAGCTTGTCGTTCCCGCTCCGGTACGTATTCCCGAGATCGACCGTTTTGTGGAGGAGACGCTCCGGGAGGACATCCGGAATGCCGTTCGTATTCATGAGAAAAAGCCCCGGGGTGAGGCGATCTCCGCGGCGAGGCAGAAAGCGCTCGACGCTTTCGGTGAGACCTTTCCCGACAGCGCCTGGTATATCAAGTGCGCTGTGGAAGAGCAGGTGAAAAAGGCCATGCGCACCCTCGTCATCGAGGAGCGCTTCCGTTCCGACGGCAGGGGCATGCGCGACGTACGTCCCATTTCCGTCGAGGTGGGCGTTCTCCCTCGCTGTCATGGCTCCGCCCTGTTCACGAGAGGCGAGACGCAAAGTCTCGCCGTGACGACTCTGGGCATGATGGGCGAAGACGAGCAGATTCTCGACGGTCTGAAGATCGACGAGCCCTCCAAACGCTTCATGCTTCACTATAATTTCCCCCCTTATTCCGTAGGAGAGGTGCGTCCCATGCGTGGTCCGGGGAGACGCGAAGTCGGGCACGGTGCCTTGGCGGAACGGGCGCTCAAGCAGCTCATGCCCGAGGAGGAAAAGTTCCCTTATATCGTCCGTGTCGTCTCGGACATTCTTGAATCGAACGGATCCAGCTCCATGGCCTCGGTCTGCGGTGGCAGCCTCTCTCTCATGGATGCAGGTGTTCCCTTTGTGAAAGCCTGCGCCGGAGTTGCCATGGGGCTCATCAAGGAAGGGGACAAGGTGGAGATCCTCACGGACATTCAAGGGCTCGAAGACCACTACGGAGATATGGACTTCAAGGTCGCCGGAACCCGTGACGGCATCACGGCGCTGCAGATGGACAACAAAGCCGGAGGGATCACCCGGGAGATTCTGGAAGCCGCCCTCGGACAGGCAAAGGAGGGGCGGCTCCACATCCTCGGAAAAATGGATGAGGTGCTTTCCACGCCCAGGGACTCGCTCTCGGCCTTTGCCCCTCGGATCACCACGATTCAGGTTGACCCGGAGAAGATCCGCGACATCATCGGCCCCGGCGGAAAAACCATCCGGAGCATCGTGGCCCAGACGGGAGCGAAGATCGACATCCAGGACGACGGCAAGGTCTTCATCGCCTCCGTGTCCGAGGAAGGAACGCGTCACGCCCTCTCTCTCATCAACGATCTCATCCGTGAAGTGCAGCCGGGAGAGGTCTTCGCGGGCAAAGTGGTCCGCATGATGGCTTTCGGCGCCTTTGTGGAGCTGCTTCCCGGCAAGGACGGACTGCTTCATGTGAGCGAAGTGAGCACGCATCATGTCCCCAAGGTGGACGACATTCTCAAGCCCGGCGATCCCGTGCTCGTCATCGTCAAGGAGATCGACGACATGGGACGGGTCAACCTGAGTCGTCGTCGGCTTCTTGAGCGGGCAGAAGAATTCGATCTGCAGAACAGGTTCGCGGACCTTCTCGCCATGGAGCGGGACCGGGAGGAGAAAATCGCCGCCGTGGCGACGACGCGTCCTCCGAGAAGTGGAGAGGACCGTCCGGAGCGCTCCGGAGGGCGCTCGGACGGAAATCGCTCCTTCGGTGATCGAGACCGGAGAGGCTCACAAAACAGAGGCGGTGGCAGGCCGCCCCGTCGCCGGGAGGAATAGTCCTCGGCGCTCTTTGCCCGAACCGAAGCACGTGCGTTTTTCCTTATAAGGTGAATTCGCGGAGAACATCGGGCAGGGTGTCAATGAAAGGATTCCGGTGGTGGGAAGATTGATTTTCGGGCTGCTCTCGACGGAGTGTGGGTGGATGTCACCTCTCGCGAGGGTGATGCCTGTGTCCCGTCACCACTTTCTCCGAACATAGAAACCTCTGAATAAGGCTACGTCAGCCCCTCGGAGCGCCTCGCAGAGCATGATGCGACCCGAGTCAAGGAAAAGCGAACGGCCTTTCTTCAGAGCTTTCCATACGTAAAAAACGAGGGCCTTCTCCGCGGAGAAGGCCTTCGTTCTGTCCTTGTGAGGTCGCGTTCGGTTGCGTCTCGCCGAACCGTAGCGCAATTCTTTAGGTGGTTGCCGTCATGCCTTCGAATCGTTTTCTGCAGGAAGAGCGACGTCTCTCAGGAAAGAGATTCCAGGAAGCGACGGAACCTGGCCATGCCCTCGACGATTTCCTCAGTGGCGTTGGAATAGGAAAAGCGCACGTGTTCCGGACAGAGAAAGGCACTTCCGGGAACGGCAGCGACCAGCTCGGATTCGAGAAGTTTTTCACAGAAAGCCATGTCGTCGTGAAAGGTTGTTCGTCCGTGCGTCTTGCCCATGCAGGCACTGATATCCACGAAGACGTAGAAGGCGCCCCTGGGCTCCGGGAAGGTGACGAGAGGCATGTCCCGCAGGAGTTTCACCATGAGATCCCTGCGTTCGGAGAAAACGGCGTGCATTGCGCGGACCTCCTCCTCTCCTCCCTGAAGAGCGCCGAGGGAGGCCCATTGCGCGATGGAACAGGCGTTGGAGGTGATGTGTCCCTGAAAGGCGGCGATCTTCTCCATCACCGCCGAAGGACCGAGGGCGTAGCCGATGCGCCAGCCCGTCATGGCAAAGGCCTTGCTCACGCCGTTGATCACGATGGTTCTGGGACGAAGCTCCGGCATGAGCTGAACGAGATTGTGGTGTACCGTCTCCCCGTAGACGAGGCGCTCGTAGATCTCGTCCCAGATGATCCACAAATCGTGCTGTTCGGCGAGCCTGCCGATGCCGCGGAGAAGGTCCCGGTCGAGTACCATGCCCGTGGGATTGCAGGGACTGTTGAGGATGATCGCCGTCGTCCTGGGGGTGATGGCCTGCGCTATGGTTTCCACAGTGGGCAGGTAGTTCGTTGCTCTCGTGTCGACCTCCACCGGGACCGCGTCGAGGAGACGAATCTGTTCCACGTAGCTCACCCAGGCGGGAGAGAGGACGAGCACCTCGTCACCGGGATCGACGATGCAGCCCAGCGTGTAGTAGAGCAGGGGCTTCGCTCCGGTGCCGACGAGGATGTCCGCAGGATCGTAGATGAGGTCGAAGCGGCGCGCATAGTATTCCGCGACGGCCTTCTTGAGTTCGGGAATACCGTTGGCGGCGGTGTAGTGTGTTTCCCCACGCTCCATGGCTTCCCGGGCGTACCGAAGTGCTTCCGGAGGAGAGGCGAAATCCGGCTCGCCGGCGCCAAAGGAGATCACGTTCTTGCCCTTGCTCTTGAGAGCCTTCGCCTTGCCGGTCACCGCGAGCGTCGCCGACGGTTCGAGTCGTCCGGCGCGGGAGGATATCTTCATCGTTTCCAGCCCCTTCCCTGTTGTCATGTCGTCTCGCCTTGCCGCATGGAGGCAAGTGAGCGTTTCGAGCGGTGGCATTTCCCGCATCAGGTGCGATTATAACGCAAAGAAAGGGAAAGGCGAGTGTGATACAATACGAGGTACAACGAAACGCCGCAGGAGAAGAGGAGGGATAGTCATGGACATCCGCTATGTCACGAGAAACATCGAGATGCCCGACGAAATCCGCAACTTGATGGACAAGAAGCTCGAGAAACTGGAGAAATTCTTTGACCGCATTCTCGATACGCAGGTGGAGGTCCACCACAGCCGAGGCATGTTCGTTGTGGAGATCACGTCCAACGTGAACGGCGTGATCATGCGGGGTGAGGATTACGCTCCGGATATGAGAAAAGCTTTCGATAAGGCGCTCAAGAACATCGAACGCCAGGTGAAACGACATAAGGATTACCTGAGGGATCGCTCGCACCTGAAGAAGGGGATTCCGGAGATTTCCTTCGACTTGGAGAGCACATTGCCTCTGGGAGAGGACTCCGCCTCCGTCGAGAAGGAGGAGATCGTCAAGGTTAAGCGTTTCCCCGTGCGCCCCATGTCTCCCGAGGAGGCAACCATGCAGATGGACCTGTTGGGGCACACTTTCTTCGTGTTCAGAAATTCCGACAACGGGGAGATCAATGTGGTTTACCGGCGAAGAGAGGGGAACTTCGGGCTTCTCCAGCCGGAGAAGTGATTCCTGCTGGGGACGAAATCGCGGCCCTGGTTCCGAGATCCGGACAGAGCGAGGGGAGCCGAGGCTCCCCTCTTTTCCATATGAACATTCCTGGAGGTGAGGCCATGTCCCGCGTCTGCACCACCGCATGTCCCAATGATTGTCCCGACGGCTGTGTCATGCGGGCCGAATGCGTTGCGGGAGAAGTATCGCTTCGTCCCCACGAGGCACATCCATGGACCAGTTTTCTCTGCGCCAAGGGGACGGCATGGGTCGAGCGGACCCTCGGGGACGATCGGCTCACAGTGCCTCTTCTTCGGGACGGGGCGGGGTGGA
>NZ_JARKPW010000060.1:0-5170 GCF_029975095.1 Aminiphilus sp. | reverse complement strand
TCAGCTTCCCCGATGCATGCTGCTTCTCCACGGCTTTAACGCCGCCTCCGCTTTGCGCTCGTTCCCGTTTCGCCAGCAGTTCCTCGCAAAGCTGGTCGATGCTCTTTTCCGACATCTACCATAACCTCCTCGTCCTGCTTCTGTCCCTCGGCGACTCGGGACAGTCCGCCACTCAAGCCTCCGCAGCGTGAACAACATTCCGTTCCGAGCGAAGGCATTCCTCACAGAATAATTCCGATCCAGGGAAATGCTCGACAGTCCGCCCGTGGCTCTCTTCTCCGGAAAAATGTCATTCCTGACGGAGAGCGTTTTCTCTCTCAGTTCCCGATTTTCAAGACGAAAATCTTGAACGGAAACGGCTGGGAACCGGGCAGGCTCCTGTGGAAGCAATGACAATGCGAGGTATCGACCGCGAAAATGCGAACTGTGGAGAACTCCCGTTTGAAGGTACCGAAGGCGGTTCCGGCACCGATGACTTCTATATTTTTCTGACTATTACGACGAAATAATCTCCATTGCGTCGTTGTTACGGTCATTTATACAGGTCAACGGAGACCACGTCAAGCAACGGATCTTTTTGCGTCATCGTGCATACAGAACCTCTTAAATTATGAACGCTTTGCGTTCTCTCGAGAAAGATGCCCTCTACGTCGGACGCAGCGATCAGCCGACATGGGGGAAAACATTTTGCAATACTACACCGTAAGGCTTTTGCGATACAACAAAAAACAAAAAGAGAAGAGCAGCGACGAGATGGCAACGTTCCTCCCGAAATCGCTCGCCCGTTTCGTCACCCTTGAAAATCGCGTAAAAACCCGGAGGACTTTCAACAGGCCCGTCACGTCGCTTTGCTGAAAGGCCGTCCGTGATACTTCTCACTGAGAACAGCGTTCTCGCCTGAAAAACTTATGGAACCTCTGAATAAGGCCGCATCAGCCCCGTAGGGCACCTTGCAGATCCTGATGCGACCCGAGTCAAGGGAAAGAGAAAGGCCTTTATTCAGAGCTCCCTTATAATATATTTTGCACGAAGATGCTTTGTTTAGGATTTTTTAAAATAACGAAGGGGGCCTCCCGCACGGGAAGCCCCCTTCATCGTGATTCCTGCGAAACCGCAGAACTCTCCGTCAGTGCGTGAGCAGCGTCAGCATGGCTCCCGCCGCCACGGCGGTCCCGATCACGCCCGCCACGTTCGGACCCATGGCGTGCATCAAAAGAAAGTTGCTCGGGAACTCCTGCTGGCACATGCGCTGCACCACTCGGGCCGCCATGGGCACCGCGGACACTCCCGCCGCACCGATCATGGGGTTGATCTTCCCCCCGGACAGGATCTTCATGAGCTGACCGAAGAGCACGCCGCCCGCAGTGCTGAACACGAAGGCCACAAGGCCGAGAAGGATGATCTTCAGGGTCCCTATGTTCAGAAAGCTCGTGGCATCCATGGTGGCTCCCACGGACAGGCCCAGAAAGATCGTGGTGGCGTTCAGAATCTCGTTCTGCGCCGCTCCGCTCAGACGCTCCGTCACGCCGCACTCCCGAAGGAGGTTGCCGAACATGAGCACGCCCACGAGCGGCACGGAGGCGGGAAGGATCAGACCGGCCGCCATGGTGCACACGATGGGAAAGAGAACTTTTTCCGTCTTGCTCACGGGGCGGAGCTGGTCCATGCGAATGCCCCGGTCGGCCTTGGTGGTCAGAAGGCGGATCACCGGCGGCTGGATGAGCGGCACGAGCGACATGTAGCTGTACGCCGCCACGGCCACGGCTCCGAGGATCTGGGGCGCCATCTTCATGGTGAGGTAGATGCTCGTCGGGCCGTCCGCGCCACCGATGATGGCGATGCTCGCCGCTTCACGCACGCTGAAGCCCATGACCATGGCGAGAAAAAGGGCTACGAACACGCCGAGCTGCGCCGCCGCACCCAAAAGGAAGGTGATGGGGTTCGCCATGAGGGGCCCGAAGTCGGTCAGGGCTCCGATGCCCATGAAGATGATCACGGGGTAGATCTCGTGCTCCGCTCCGTAGAACACGTAACGCAGAAAGCCTCCCTCATCCATGATGCCCGACAGGGGAAGGTTCACGAGCAGGCAGCCGAAGGCGATGGGCACGAGAAGAAGCGGCTCGAAGCCTTTGCCGATGGCCAGGTAGAGGAGCACCAGGGCCACGGTGAGCATGACGAAATGACCACCCGTGAGGCCCAGAAATCCGGACTGTTCTACGATGCTACGCAGTGCTTCCACATACAGCATTATTCGTCCTCCCTCGTTCCCGGGGAACGGCAGGAACTCTGCTAGCCCACGACGACGAGGACGTCGCCGGTGTTGACTGAATCACCTTCCTTGACGCGTATTTCCTTCACTGTGCCTCCGCTTGACGCCTGGATCTCGTTCTCCATCTTCATGGCCTCCAGAACGACCAGCAGGTCTCCGGGGTTCACGGAGGCTCCCACAGAAACCGCCACTTTCAGGATCTTGCCGGGCATGGGGGAACTCACCACGTCGCCTCCGGCGGGAGCCGCCGGAGCGGGCGCCGCCGCAGGCGCGGGTGCGGGCGCCGCCGCCTTCGGAGCCGGGGCCGCGGCGACCACGGGCGCGGGCGCCGCTACAGGGGCAGGCGATGCGCCTCCTTTGATCTCTTCAACTTCCACGTCGTAACTCTTGCCGTTCACTGCGATCCGAAACGTTCGGGCCATCTTCTTCCTTCCTCCTTGGGAGAGTGCAAGATTGAAAAACATTCTGGTTTTTTCACGAAACGAAAGCGCACTATCCGGAACAGCAATCGACCCGAGGCATAGGGCAGTGCGCGAAAACACATGTCGCCGTCGCAACAGCTCTCTCCAGCACATTTCGAGAAAACGAGCGTATCGGTTACCGTGCGATCACACGAACACCCCATTGCGTACCGCACTGCGAGAAACCTCGGAACAAATCGCCGGGTCGTGTCACCGTTCCCAAAAACAGCCCGGCACTTCATTGCTGCAGCATCTTTCAAGAAACGGACCATGAGAACGCCGTAACAATGAACGGAATGCCGGCTGGACCCTCTTTATAAAGCATGTACAAAGACAAAAACAATCTCCCATTCCGACAGCGCCACACTGTGGCCCGCCATCCCGGGAACAAGCTGCGACACCGAAGAATTCCTCGGCTCAGGAACTAGAATCCCCGTCCCTCCAGATTGCAGGTACGGGCGAGAGCCCTCCAGCCGTTTCCGCTCCCCGCCTGTCTGGAGACGGCGAAGACAGGACGGACGTTCGTCACCGTGACGGCGCTGCCGAGCGTCGCCGCCACCGCAGCGGTAAGAACCGCGATGAGATTTTCCTCGTCAGCGCTCTGGGAAACGCCGGCGGAAACAGCCTGGGAAACCGTCGGAACTGCGGGCTTGGATGCCGCAGGGGTACTCCGCTGCTTCTTCCTGTTGTCCACGACTTCGGAAAGACACTTGTTCCCCACGATGATGAAGCTCAAGCCGATGAGCACCAGAAAAACGATGCTGAAGGCAATGAGCGCCAGGATCACCGCGCCTCCCGCTCCGACAAAATGGGATGCCAGTTCCATGTACGTCTCCCCCCTTCTTCCCCGTTCCCTATTGCGGCATGATCCCGTGTTTCCGCTTCGGACGCTGCTCCTTCTTGCCCTCCGTCAGCAGAAGGGCCTGGTACAGCGCTCCACGGGTCTCCTCCGGAAGGATCACGCGATCCACAAAGCCCCGCGCCGCTGCCACGTAGGGGTTCGCGAAGGCTTCTTTATACTCGTCGATCTTCTGCTTCCGCATGGCCACCTGGTCCGCGGCACTCTCGATCTCTTTCCGGAAGACAATGTTCGCCGCGCCTTCGGCTCCCATCACGGCGATCTCCGCCTGGGGCCACGCGAGAACAACGTCCGCTCCGAGGTCTTTGCTGCACATGCCGAGGTACGAGCCTCCGTAGGCTTTCCGAAGGATGATGGTCACGAGGGGAACGGTGGCTTCGCTGTAGGCGTAGAGCATTTTCGCTCCGTGGCGGATGATTCCGCCCTCTTCCTGGGCACGACCGGGCAGGTAGCCGGGAACGTCCTCGAAGGTGACTACGGGGATGTTGAAGGCATCACAGAAACGAATGAATTTGCTGGCTTTGTCCGAGGCGTCGATGTCGAGGCAACCCGCCATATAGTTGGCCTGGTTGGCGATGATGCCGATGGAGATGCCTCCCACCCGCGCAAAACCGGTGACGATGTTCCGCGCCCACAGGGGCTGCACTTCCAGGAAGCTCTCTTTGTCCACCACGCCGCTGATGACGTCGATGACGTTGTAGCCTTTGTTGGGGTTGGTGGGAACGAGAGTCCGAAGGGCTGGGTTGGTGCCGAAGGGGTCTTCGTCGGTCTCTTCCCAGGGGGCGTCCTCCAGGTTGTTCGAGGGAAGGTAGCCCAGAAGGCGGCGTACCTGACGGAGGCAGTCGTCCTCGGTGGCACAGTAGAACTGGGCCACGCCGGATTTGCTGTTGTGGGTCAGGGCGCCTCCGATCTGTTCGCTCGTGACTTCTTCGCCGGTGACGGCTTTGATGACCGCAGGGCCGGTGATGTGCATGATCCCCACTTTGTCCACCATGAAGGTGAAGTCCGTCAGGGCGGGGCTGTACACGGCACCGCCCGCGCACGGGCCGGCGATGATGGAGATCTGGGGCACCACTCCCGACGACAGGACGTTCCGGAAGAAGATGTTGCCGTAGCCCGAAAGGGCGTCCACGGCCTCCTGGATCCTGGCGCCGCCGGAGTCGTTGATCCCTACGACCGGAGCTCCGTTCTTCACGGCCAGATCCATCACTTTGCAGATCTTCTTCGCGTGCGCTTCGCCGAGGGAACCGCCGATGACGGTGAAGTCCTGGCTGTACACGTACACGATGCGGCCGTCGATGGTTCCGTAACCCGTCACGACTCCGTCCCCGGGGAACACTTTCGTCTCCATGCCGAAGTTCGTGCACCGATGCTCCACGAATTCGTCGATCTCCACAAAGCTCCCCTCGTCAAGAAGCTTCGCGATGCGCTCCCGCGCCGTCAGCTTCCCCGATGCATGCTGCTTCTCCACGGCTTTAACGCCGCCTCCGCTTTGCGCTCGTTCCCGTTTCGCCAGCAGTTCCTCGCAAAGCTGGTCGATGCTCTTTTCCGACATCTACCATAACCTCCTCGTCCTGCTTC
>NZ_JARKPW010000054.1:0-36742 GCF_029975095.1 Aminiphilus sp. | reverse complement strand
CCGAAATCGACGGCGCCGACGAAATCTGGATCTGTGAAAAGGTGGAGGAACAGGCATGAGCTGGATGCATCGGCATCTTCTTGACGTGGATGCCCTTTCGAGACCGGAAATGGAACTCCTGCTGGACCAGGCGGTGCACATGGAGGACCTCCTCGACCGCCCCATCAAGAAGGTGCCCGCTCTGCGGGGGAAGCTGGTGGTGAATCTCTTCTTCGAGCCCTCCACGCGTACCCGGGTCTCCTTTGAACTGGCGGAAAAATTCCTCGGCGCCGACGTGGTGAACTGGGCCGCCTCGGGATCGAGCACGAGCAAGGGAGAAACGCTGCGGGACACCGCGTGGACACTGGAGGCCATGGGCGCCGATGCGGTGGTGGTACGTCATGGAATGCCCGGCGTTCCCTGGTATCTCAGGGAGAAATTGCGAAAGGCCTCGGTCTTTAACGCCGGTGACGGTGCTCATGCACATCCCACTCAGGCCCTGCTCGACGTCTACACGGTATGGAAGCACTGTAACCGATCCCTGGACGGGCTTCGCGTCGCCATCGTGGGAGACGTGCTCCACAGCCGGGTGGTGCGGAGCGACGTGCAGGCCTTTCGTCTTCTTGGCGCGGAGGTGGTCCTCGCCGGGCCGAGAACGCTCATGCCCCTCGAAACGGACGCCCTCGGAGCCGTCTACGAACCCGACCCCGTCAAGGCCGTGGAGGGAGCGGATGTGGTGTACCTTCTGCGCATCCAGAAGGAACGGGCACTGGAGGGGCTCTATCCCACGGACGACGAATACCATCGCCGCTGGGGTGCCGACGAGGAACTGATGGCCAGGGCAAAGAAGGGCGCCTTCGTGATGCACCCCGGCCCCATCAACCGCGGCGTGGAGATCGCCTCCGCCGTCGCGGACGGACCGAACAGCCTCATTCTGGACCAGGTGCGCAGCGGTGTGGCGGTGCGCATGGCCCTGCTCTATCTCTGCATGGGAGGAATGGAAGCATGAGCACGGAACGGATGGAACGATACTGCGGCGGAGACGTGCCGCTGCTGCTCAAAGGCGGGCGCGTCTTCGACGGAGAACGTTTTCTCGACGGCGTTACGGATGTCCTTCTCGAGGATGGACGCGTGCGCGCCTTGGGAAAGGACCTGCCCTCCCCGGAAGGGGCGAAGGAGCTCCAACTCGCCGGACTTCTGGTCTGCCCTGGTTTCATCGACCTGCACGGACACTTCCGCGATCCCGGGCAGACCTGGTGCGAGGATCTCGTCTCCGGCTCCCTCGCCGCGGCGGCGGGCGGCTACGCCGTTGCGGTGGCCATGCCCAACACCCTGCCCCCTCTCGACAACGATGCGCTCGTGCGGGACGTGATCGAGCGCGGGCGACGGGCCGGAGGTGCCCGTATTCTTCCCGCGGGGTGCGTGAGCAAGGAACGTAAGGGAGAAGAGATGGCGGAGCTTGCCGCCATGGCCGACGCGGGGGCGGTTTTCTTCACCGACGACGGTGCTCCCGTGCTGCGGGCGCGACTGCTCCGGAACGCCCTGCTCTATACGAAGGATCTGGGTGTGCGGGTCCTGGAACACCCCGAGGAAAAGGATCTCACGAAAAGCGCCCAGGTGACGGAGGGGCGCTGTTCTGCCCTGAGCGGCATGCGTGGGTTTCCGATCTCCGCGGAGGTCCTGGGTGTGCTGCGTGCCCTTGTTCTTGCCCGGGAGACGAACTGTGCCGTGCACCTCACGCATGTGAGCACCGCCGCAGCGCTGGAGGCGATCCGTGCCGCCAAGGCGGACGGGGTCGAGGTGACCTGCGACGTGACGCCTCATCACCTGGTCCTTTCCGAGGAGGATGTGCTTCGGAGCAATCTCCACGCCGCCTTCAAAGTGAACCCACCGCTGCGGAGTACCGCCGACCGGGATGCGCTCTGGCGGGGAATCGCCGACGGAACCGTGGATGCCATTGCCACGGATCACGCTCCCTGGCACGAGGATGAAAAGGATCTTCCCTTCCAGGAGGCCAATTTCGGCATCGCTTCCTACGAGTGCGCCGTCGGTGCGGTGCTGGACTATCGGCGGAACGCCGAGCCGGAGGTGCCCCTCGAGCGGCTGCTCGCGCTTTGGACCTCCCGCCCTGGTGCACTGCTTCCCCAGGGCGCGGCGTTTCCGGGGCGACTTGCGGAGGGGTTTCCCGCCCATGTGACGGTGGTGGATCCCGAGAGTGCTTTCCGGGTGGACCCCACGCTCTGGAGGAGCAAGGCCCGCATCACGCCCTACAGAGGAAGACATTTCACGGGGCGCCCCGTGCTCACCGTCGTGGCGGGAAGCATTGTCTTCTCCGCTCTCGAGGGAGGCGCGGTGCGTGTGTAGCGGCACGGTGGAGGAGCGCTCGGCCAGATTGGTGGCGCGCACCTTTCTGGGGGGCGGAGCGGCCCGGGAACGCGGGCCACTCCTTCTGGAACTGGACGCTCCGGAGATCGTCGCGAAGTCCCTACCTGGGCAGTTTCTGCTCGTCACCTGCGGTGAGGGAAGCGACCCTTTTCTCCTGCGGCCTCTCGCCGTGGCGGGCGTACGAGGCGAGGTCCTCTCCCTGCTCGTCCAGGTCCGAGGGGAGGGAACGCGGCGCCTCGCCGCTCTTGCGCCGGGGAGTGTGCTGCGGCTTCGGGGCCCGCTGGGTACTCCCTTCACCACGCCGAAGGAGGCGGAGCGACTTCTGTGCATCGCCGGGGGTGTGGGTGCGGCACCGCTTCTTTTTCTGGCGGAACGATGGGGCGGTTCCGTGCTCCTGGGGATTCCCGACGCGTCCTGGGAGGGACTTGTCCATCACTGTGTCTCGAGAATCGGTTCCTCGAAGGTGACGGTCCTCTCCGATGACGGAAGTCTCGGCGAAAAAGGAAATCCCTGCTCGTTCCTCGCCTCCGAAAAAGGCTCCGCGTTGCTCGCGTTTCCGAATACGCGGATCTGTGCCTGTGGCCCTACAGGAATGCTCGCTGCCCTTGCGGAGGCGCTTCCTCCCTCCCTGCCCTACGAAGCGAGCCTCGAAACCCGCATGGGGTGCGGCTACGGCGGTTGTCTCGGCTGCGTCGTTCCGACGGAACGGGGGCGTCTCCGAGCCTGCGTGGAGGGGCCTGTCTTTGCCGGAAGAGAGGTGCGCTGGCATGAGCTGGGATGACGTCTGTGGAAAAAGTAAACCCGGGGTGCGCCTTTCCGTGTGTTTGGGAGGCGTGACCTTGGCCTCGCCGGTTCTTTTGGCCTCGGGAGTCTGGCCCATGGACCCCTCCCTCTGGCCGGTTCAGACCCTTCGTGGCGTTGGGGGCATCTGCTCCAAGGGACTGACCCTGGAGCCCCGGGAGGGGAATTCCGGCATCCGGATTTGGGAGACTCCCTGCGGCGTTCTGAATAGTATCGGTCTTCAGAACCGGGGTGTACGTGTCTTCGTGGAGGAGGAGCTGCCCCGCATGGCTGCGACGGGGATTCCCGTGATCGCCAACGTGGCGCCTGCGGGAAGTGCGGAGATGGAGCCCCTTTTGGCGCCCCTGCGCAGTGCGGGGGCGTCTGTTGCGGCGGTGGAACTCAACCTTTCCTGCCCCAATGTGGCCGACGGCGGCATGGCCTGGGGCAAGACCGCCGAGGGCATACGGGAGGCGGTGCGGGCGGCTCGGGTGTGCTGGCCCGGCCCTCTGTGGGTGAAGCTCACGCCCCAGGCGCCCGACATGGCGGTGGCGGTGCGCGCTGCTGAAGACTGCGGTGCCGACGCGGTGGTGGTGGCCAATACCTGGCTCGGCGCAGCCATGGATCTGAAACGGCGCCGTCCCGTCTTTGACCGGGTCGTCGCGGGCCTTTCCGGCCCCGCCGTCTTTCCACTCTCTCTGCGATGCGTCTGGGAGGCTGCGGAGGCGACGACGGTGCCGCTCATCGGCTCCGGCGGCATCGCGTCCTGGGAAAACGCCGCGGCGATGCTCCTCGCCGGGGCGACGGCGGTGCAGGTCGGCTCGGGACTCTTCCGGGACCTGGATCTTCCCGGAAAAATCGTGGACGGGCTCGCCGCCTACACGGCGTCCTCGGGCTTCGGAGAAATTTCCGGCCTCGTCGGAGCGGGAAGAAGACATTCCTGATGTCGGTGAACACCCTGCGTTTCCTCGGGGGTGTCTCGACCGGTGTTGTTCCTTGATGTTCTTGCGTCGGAGGAACGTTCTTCGAGGAGCGGTTCTTTCCGTTGCTTTGGCGGCCGGCGGTGTTCCCGGCGAGAAATGGAGAGACGCGTGTTCGTGAAAGGCAGGTGCGACGCATGAGCAACGGGCATGGGATAGCGAAGATCATCGCGGCGCTGGATCTCCCGACGGGAGAGGCGGCGCTGCGTTTTCTCGAAAAAATGGTTTGCGGAACAAATGCCGGGGCGTGTGTCCCCCTCGAGTACGTGAAGGTGGGTCCCCGCCTCTTTGCCCTTGAGGGACGGCGGTTCGTGGAAGGATTGGTACGGGATGGGTACAAGGTCTTTCTCGACTTGAAACTGCACGACATTCCCAACACCGTCGCGGGTGCCGTGGACGCCCTTGCGGGCCTGGGGCTCTGGGCGTTGACGCTTCACTCCGGAGGCGGTCGCGAGATGCTTGTCGCTGCGGCGAATGCCCGGGATGCGGCGGGGAGCGCCATGCATCTTTTGGGCGTCTCCGTGTTGACCAGCGTGGACGACGCGACCTGGAAGAGCGTCGGTGGGGGCGGCTCCGTGGCCGAAACGGTGGTCTTGCGGGCCCGGCTTTGCGTCGATGCGGGCGTGGACGGTCTTGTCTGCTCTCCGAGGGAGTTGGAAGCGGTCCGACAGGCCGTGGGAGGATCGCTTCTGACCGTCGTGCCAGGAATCCGCCCGGTCGCGGGAGGAGACGACCAGAAACGCACCGCCTCGGCGGGAATCGCCGTTCGGAACGGTGCGGACTATCTCGTGGTGGGACGTCCGCTCCTGGCGGCGGAGGATCCCGTCCTGACCTGGAAGGAACTGCAGCACGACATGGAGGAGGCGGAAACACGATGAACGGCAGAGAAGAGTCCAGCGACGGCTGTCATTGTCACGAGGGTATGGCTTGCGGAAGTGATTCCTGTTCTCGCGGTTCCGACGACGAAGCACAGCTCCAGAAACTCTTCGTGGAGACCGGAGCGCTTCTCTCGGGGCATTTTCTTCTGACATCAGGGCTTCATAGCGGCAGTTACATGCAGTGCGCGCTTCTTCTGCGCTATCCCGAGCACGCGGCTTTTGCAGGGGTGCGTCTGGCCCGAGCACTGGCGCACCTCAAGCCCGACCTTGTGGCAGCACCGGCCCTTGGCGGGCTTCTCATCGGCCATGAAACGGCCCGGGCTCTCGGTGTGCCCTTTCTCTTCTGCGAGCGCGAGGAGGGGCGCATGGTGCTTCGCCGTTTTTCCCACCCGGGAAAGGTGAGGGTCGTGGTTGTGGAGGATGTGGTCACCACGGGCGGTTCCCTTCGTGAGGTGGGGGAGCATTTCGCCCAGGGAGGTGCCGACTGGGTCGGCTCGGGGTGTATCGTCGACCGGAGCGCGGGACGCGCCGCTTTTCCGCATTCCCTCACAAGTCTGCTTCGGGTCTCATTTCCCGTCTATGAGCCCGCGTCCTGTCCTCTCTGTGTGCAGGGACTTCCCCTGGTCAAGCCCGGAAGCCGGACCGGAAAGCGATAAACGGCGGATGGACGAATGCCGCCTCTTCTGCCAGACTAAGAGGGCTCTTCGACGGCATTGAGGACGGAGGAGTGATTCCGGAGGAGGAGATGCGGCATGGTGGAGCAGAGAAACGGATTTTCCGCCGGGAGCGCGTCGCTTCGCCCCTCCCGGGCGACGGGAGTGCGACGAGGCCGGGGAGTTCTCTCCCTGATGATTGTGCTGTGTGTGCTGGCAGGGGTGTTCTACGGAGGGAGCAGGGTCTACGGCTTGCTCACGGCGGCACGGAACGCCGGGGTGCCGTCGGCGGAAGAGGAAGCTGTTTCCGCTCCGTCCGTCGCGCTTTCCTCCGACGCGCAGCCGGATAGGATCGCCGTGGGTCTTCCCGCTTCGCCAGACGTGCCCCTCGGTGCCGTGGTGGAGGGCAAAAAGGAGAGCTACTGGATCCGTATCGTGAAGAGTACCTATTCCCTGCACCTGTACAAGGGAAACCAGCTCGTGAAGACGTATCCCATCGCCATAGGGGAAAACCCCGGCAACAAGGCCCGGGTGGGAGACCGACGCACTCCCGAGGGGGAGTTTTCGGTGGAACAGATCCAGAACTCCTCCGCCTGGGTTCACGACTTCGGAGACGGCAAGGGCCCCATCGCCGGCGCCTACGGTCCCTGGTTCATCCGGCTCAAGACGGGATGGAAGGGCATCGGCATTCACGGTACCCATGATCCGTCCTCCATCGGCAAAATGATTACCGAAGGATGCATTCGTCTCCGCAACGATCATGTGGAAGAAGTGAAGGCCCGTCTCGCCCTCAAGGCCAGAGTGGTCATCGAACCCTGAGCGGCGGCTTCCGCCATTGCGGAAATTTCCCCTCGGGGGTTTTTTCTTTCATGGTATCATGGGCTGCGGTGTAGGCATTCTGCAGCTCATTTCGTCGTCGTCAACGGGATGACGGCGAAGCGAGGTGAGGCGAGACGAGAGCCGAACGTTCAGGGAGGGGTTTGTACATGGTGTTGTCGGATCTGGAAATCGCACAGGCGGCAAAGCTGAAGCCCATCGGGGAGATCGCGGCGAAGCTCGGTATTCCCACAGAGTATCTCATCCCCTATGGGCACGACAAAGCGAAGGTCGATCTCCGGTTCATGAAGACTCTTGCGGACCGTCCCGACGGGAAGCTCATCCTCGTCACCGCAACGACGCCTACCGCCGCCGGAGAGGGGAAGACCACCAACACCATCGGCCTCACCCAGGCGCTGGTGAAACTGGGGAAAAAGGCGATGATCTGTCTGCGGGAGCCCTCGCTCGGTCCCTGTTTCGGCGTCAAGGGAGGTGCCGCCGGAGGTGGCTATTCCCAGGTGCTGCCCATGGAAGAGATCAACCTTCACTTCACGGGGGACATTCACGCCGTGGGCGCGGCCCACAATCTCCTGGCCGCCATGCTGGACAACCACCTGCAACAGGGAAACGCCCTCGATCTCGATCCCCAAAGGATCGTGTTCCGCCGCGTGATGGACATGAACGAGCGGGCGCTCCGGAACATCGTTCTCGGCCTCGGCGGCAAGGCCAACGGTGTTCCCCGGGAGTCCGGCTTCGACATCACCGTTTCCTCGGAGGTCATGGCCATCCTTTGCCTTGCCCGGGATCTGACGGACCTGAAGGAGCGCCTCGGCCGCATTGTCGTGGGATACAGCCGGAGCGGCACTCCTGTCACTGCGGCGGATCTCAAGGCGGCGGGAGCCATGGCGGCCCTCCTGAAGCAGGCGCTGAATCCGAACCTGGTACAGACCATCGAACACGTTCCCGCCTTCGTCCACGGCGGTCCCTTCGCCAACATCGCTCACGGCACGAACTCCCTGGCGGCCACCAAGATGGCCCTCAAACTTGCGGAGTACGCCGTGGTCGAGGCTGGATTCGCCTCCGACCTCGGCGGAGAGAAATTCATGGACATCGCCTGCCGCTATGGTGGATTCCACCCCTCGGCGGTGGTCCTCGTCACCACCGTGCGGGCGCTGAAGCTTCATGGTGGTGTGCCGAAGGACGTGCTCCGGGAGGAAAACCTGCCTGCCCTGGAAAGGGGTATCGAGAACCTGGAGGCGCATTTGGACAACCTGAACCAGTTCGGCGTTCCCGTGGTGGTCGCTCTGAACCGCTTCATCACAGACACCGACGCGGAGCTTGCTCTTGTACGCCGCGCCGCGGAGGGGCGTGGTGCACGCATCGCTCTCTCCGAGGTGTGGGAAAAGGGAGGCGAGGGTGGACTGGAGCTCGCCCGTGAAGTCCTGGCGGCCATTGACAGGGGTGAGACCTATCGCCCTCTCTACGATTCCGAGCTGCCTCTTCGGGAGAAAATTCTCCGCGTCGCGACGAGCGTCTACGGTGCGGACGGGGTGGACTTCACCCCCGGTGCGGCGAAGACGCTGGAGGAGCTGGAGACCCGAGGGTACGGAACGCTTCCGGTGTGCATGGCAAAGACGCAGATGTCCCTCTCCGACGACGCGGAGTTGAAGGGACGTCCCAGGGGATTCCGCGTCACCGTGCGGGAAGTGCGGCTCTCCGCGGGAGCGGGCTTCGTCGTCCCCATCTGCGGCGCCATCATGACCATGCCGGGCTTGCCCAAGCGCCCCGCCGCGGAGAACATCGACATCGACGCCGAAGGCAACATCACAGGGCTGTTCTAGACGGTCCCGTCGAGAGAAGTGAAGAAACGGCGCGTGTGCACGCGCCGTTTCCCATTTCGGGAAGGTGCGGTCTCTTCCATGATTGGAGCACTGGTCGGCGATATTCTCGGCTCTCCCTTCGAACGACGCCCCGTCAAACGGGAGGATGTTCCTCTCTTCGGAGAGGGAACGTGCTTTACCGACGATTCACTCCTCACCGTCGCCGTGGCGGCGACGCTCCTCTCCGGGAGGGACACGGAGGAGCGATACGCGGCTTTTTTTCGCGAGTACGGCTCGCGCTATCCCGAGTGCGGTTTCGGAAGATCCTTCCGCGCCTGGCTCAGAGGTGAGGGGGTTCCCGGGGGCAGTTTCGGCAACGGATCGGCCATGCGCGTCAGTCCTGTCGGATACGCTTTCGAGACGCTTGAAGAGGTTCTCGACGGTGCCCGGCGGAGCGCGGCGCCTAGTCATGGGCATCCCGAGGGGATCAAGGGCGCCCAGGCCGTGGCCGCTGCGGTGTTTCTCGCCAGGAAAAGCGTCTCTCGCGACGGGATCGCCTCTTTTCTGCAGGAACGGTTCGGATACGATTTTTCCCGCCCTCTCTCCCTTGTCCGCCAGAGCTACACCTTCGACGCCACCTGTCCCGGAAGCGTTCCCGAGGCGCTGCTCGCCTTTCTGGAATCCACAAGTTTCGAGGATGCGGTCCGCAAGGCCATTTCCCTCGGCGGCGACGCGGACACCCAGGCGTGCATCGCCGGAGCGGTGGCGGAGGCGTGGTACGGAGGCATTCCCGAGGCCATGGCCCTGCAGGCGCTCGCGTTGCTCCCGGAGGAACTGCTCCGGGTGACCGCGGCCTTTGCGGCGCGTTTTCTGCCGCATTGGCGCACTTTCCCCCTTTTCGTCGCCCTCGCCGGGAAAAAGGACGCAGAAGAGGAGAAAGAGGACAAGATGGAGCGGCTCTTCTCTGGGGAATTTTCAGGAGAGGAGAGGGACGCATGATTCCCGTGACGCGGTTTCTCCTCGGCCGTTCCGGCGGAGGAGACGGGCTTCGTTTTTCCAGGCCAGGGGCTCCCGTGGTGGTGTGGCACCTCACGCCCCGGTGTGATCTCCGCTGCCGTCACTGTTACGCCGCAACGGAGGATCGGGGTGAGCTGACGCCGCAGGAAGAGCGGCGCCTTCTGGATGAACTCGCCGCGCTGGGCGTGCCGGTTTTGCTTCTCTCGGGAGGCGAGCCGCTGCTCCATCCCCGATTCTGGACGATCCTCGACGAGGCTCGGCGCAGAGGCCTGCGGGTCGCCCTCTCGACCAACGGCGTACACATCGATGGAGAAACCGCACGGCGTCTCGGCGATGCGGGCATCGTCTACGCCGGAGTGAGCATCGACGGTGACGAGCGCACTTCCGATGCTTTCCGGGGTGTGCGGGGTGCGTTCCGCCGTGCCGAGCGGGGTATCGTCGCCCTCACCGAGGCGAGAGTTCGCACGGGCTTGCGCTTCACCCTCGCCCGCTCCACCGCGGGGGCGCTGGAGGCGGTGTTCTCCCTTGCGGGGCAATGGAATGCGGCACGCCTTTGCGTCTATCATTTCGTTCCCGCGGGGCGGGGTGCGGCGGACCGGGCGGAGATGCTCTCCCGGAGTGAAACCCGTACTGCGCTGACCCGTCTTGCGGCCCTTGCCGAAGGGGCGCCGGATCTGGAAGTCCTCACGGTGGACAATGCCGCGGACGGCATTTTCTTCGCGCTCTCCCTGTTGCGGCGGGGCGAGAAGGAAAGGGCCGGCGCGGTGTTGGAACTCCTGCGACGAAGCGGGGGTAACCGGAGCGGTGAGCACATCGTTTCCCTCCGGTGGGACGGGTTCCTCTTTCCCGATCAGTTTTCCTGGGGGCATCCGCTCGGCCGTTTCCCGGAACAATCCCTTGAGGATGCGCTGAGGAGAAGCGCGTTCCCCCTTGCCATCATGCTCCGGGACAGAAAATCCTTCGTGAAAGGGCGCTGCCGGGAGTGCCGGTGGTTCGACTGCTGCAACGGCAACCTGCGCGCCCGGGCCGAGGCGTTGACGGGGGATTTCTGGGGCGAGGACGGAGGCTGCCCTCTGGAGGACGGCGAGATTCGCTCGGCCTGACCGCAGAAGATGGGAGGAGGAGTCATGCTCATTTCCTGGAACTTTACCAACGCATGTAATCTTTCCTGTCCCCATTGCTCCCGAGACGCCGGGCAGGCCGCTCCGAGAGAACTTTCCTTTCAGGAGGGACAGAAGCTCATCGACGGAGCGGCGCGGGCGGGATTTCGTCTTTTCATCTTCAGCGGCGGAGAGGCTCTTCTGCGCTCGGATCTTCCGGAGTTGGTGCGTTACACCGCCTCCCGGGGAATGCGCCCTGTTCTCGGTTCCAACGGGACGCTCCTCGATGAGCCCCTTGCCCGGACGCTTCAAAGAGCGGGGCTTGCCCGGGCGGGGTTCAGCCTCGACAGCGTTTACCCGAAAGCGCACGATCTCTTCCGGGGTGTCGATGGCGCCTGGGACGCCACCGTGGCGGCCTGTCACCGGTGTGCCTCCCTCGGCCTTCCCTTTCAGGTACACATGACCCTCCTCGACTGGAATGCGTCGGAACTTTCCGCCATGCACGATCTGGCGCTCGGACTGGGTGCCGCGGCGCTCCATCTGTTTTTCCCCGTCCGCACCGGACGAGGTCGGGACGCCCGGGGCATCGTGGAGTCTCCCGAGGCATACCGGACGCTCCTTGAGGAGATCGCCGTCTTGGCGGCGAAAGGCGCCCTGGACGTGAAGGCCGTCTGTGCGCCCCAGATCACGACGCTCCTCCCCCCGGAACATCGTTTCGGCAAAGGATGCCTCGCGGGAAAATCCTACTGTGTGGTGACTCCCTCGGGAGAGGTGCGTCCCTGCGCCTATCTCGACCAGGTCGCCGGAAACGTGTTGGACACGCCCTTCGAGGACCTCTGGCGGAATGCGCCGCTTTTTCGGGCCATGCGCACTCCGGAGTACCCTGGCGGTTGCGGCGGCTGTTCGTGGAGCGAACTTTGCGGAGGGTGCCGCGCCCGGGCGTTTGCCGAATCGGGAAATGCCCGGGGAAGAGACCCGCTCTGCTGGATGCCGTCATGACGCCGGACGAGCTGGAGGACCGTCTTCTCTCGCGCCTTCAGGGCGACGGACTTCCTCTTTCTCCCGTTCCCTATGCCGACCTCGCCGAAGAGCTGGAGGTTTCCGAGGAGGAGGTGCTGCAGGCGATGGAGCGGCTCATCGGATCTGGTTTGGTGCGTTTCTTCGGCGGCTTTGTCGATGCGTCGGCGCTCGGCATGCAGGGAGTGCTCTGTGCTCTCGCCGCGCCGGAGGAGCGCGTCGCGGCCGTCGCGGCGCTCGTAGACGCCCATCCCGAGGTGACGCACGACTACCAGCGCGAGGGAGACTATGCGCTCTGGTTCACTCTGAACGCCGGATCCTCCGGGGAACTGGACCGGATCATCACCGAGATCGAGGCGGAGACGGCATGCACCGTGGCTCTGCGCCTGCCGTCGCAAGAGGTGTGGAAGCTGCGCACCGACTTCCGTCTTCCCGGGAGCCGGTCATGACCCTTTCATCCTTCGAGCGGCGTGTCCTGGAGGCGCTGCAACAGGAATTCCCTCTGGAACGGCGTCCCTTCGCGGCGATCGCTTCCCGCCTCGACGCCACGGAAGAACAGGTTCTTGAGGCAGTGCGTGCCCTTCGCGAGCGGGGTGTCCTGCGCCGTATCGGCGTGTCCGTGCGCCACCTTCGGGCGGGGTACACCGCCAACGCTCTTGTCTGCTGGCGCGTCGAGGAGGAGCAATTTCCCCT
Organism: Aminiphilus sp.; assembly: GCF_029975095.1. Lineage (NCBI taxonomy): Bacteria > Thermotogati > Synergistota > Synergistia > Synergistales > Aminiphilaceae > Aminiphilus > Aminiphilus sp. The sequence goes on along the minus strand of NZ_JARKPW010000054.1, from coordinate 24,624 downwards.
TTTCCGGGATCTCCTCCGGAACATGTCCGAGGTGAGCCACTGCTATCGTCGCGGAACCACCCCGACCTGGCCCTACAACCTCTATACGGTCTTTCACGGCACCTCCAGGGAGACGGTGGAGCGCAGCATCGCCGCCTTCGCGAATTGCCTTGGAGATCCCGAACACCGAGTCCTCTTTTCCATTCGGGAGTTCAAAAAAAGCCGTCGTCTGCCGGCGCAAGACCGGAACGACGGCTCGGTATGGTAGGCTGCTTCTGAATCGTGTCGTTCTGTAAAAGGCTGTCACGAGACTGCGGAGGATTGCCCGAGAGAGACCGGACCTGCGGGTAATTCCGACTCCGCCGGGCCGGTCTTCTGCAAGGGATGTGCGGTATGGGGCTTTTCGTTGCGGAGAGGTCTTGTTCGGGTTGCGTTCAGGGATGTCCTGTACGGACAAGGGAGGGATGCGTATGGCCTGCGGATTGGTTCTGGTGGATGTGCAGAACGACTATTTTCCGGCAGGGAGCATGGAATTGGCGGGAATGGAGGAGGCGGCCCGGAACGCGGCGGAGGTGCTCGCGTCTTTCCGGAAGACGGGTGCGCCGGTCTTTCACATACGACATGTGGCGACGCGTCCGGGATCGACCTTCTTTCTTCCCGGCACGGCGGGGGTGGACATCGCCGAAATCGTGGCGCCCCTGAAGGGAGAACCGGTGCTGGAAAAGCACTTTCCCAACAGTTTTCGGGAAACGACGCTGGCGGACCTTCTTCGGGAGAACGACGTGGAGGAAATCGTGTTCTGCGGAGCCATGACCCACATGTGCATCGACACCACTGTGCGGGCGGCCTTCGACCTCGGATTTCGCTGTGTCGTGGTGGGCGATGCCTGTGCGACGCGAAATCTCCGCTTCGGAGACGTTTCGGTGGAGGCGGCACAGGTGCAGGCTGCCTTTCTCGCGGCCCTCGCGTCGCCCTTCGCCAGGGTGATCTCCACTGCGGAGCTTTTGCAGGAACGGACGTAGCGTTCCCGCCGCCGCTCTGTTCTCCACGCTTCCGAAAACGCTTTTTTGCGAGGCGGTGTCCTTTTGAGGATGCCGCCTCGTGCGCTTTGCTTCTGCCTATTTCCTGACGAGAAGGAGACCCCCGGCGAGGGCGGTGAGAGGCGCCACGGTAACGAGGCCGAAGCTGCCCACGAGGGTGTTGAGGATCTCCGCCGCCACGTACTGCATGTTCAGGATGTTCGCCAGGGGAACTCCCTGGGCGATGAAGGCCATGAGAAGACTCGAATAGCTTCCCGTGTAGGCCAGAAGGAGCGTCGTCGTCATGGTGCCCACCACGGCGCGCCCCACGGAGAAGCCTGAGAGAACGAGTTCCTTTCTGGTGATGTCCGGATTCTTGCTTCGGATTTCCGTCATTGCCGCCGCCACATCCATGGCGAGATCCATGACGGCTCCGGAGGAAGCGAGAAAGATTCCCGCGAGGAAGATCTTCGTCAGATCCAGATGGGCGAAGCCGCTGTAGAGGAGCGTCTCCGAGAAGGGTTTCACCGCGCCGTGAATGCGAAAGGCGGAGCCGAAGGCGAGCGCGAGGACGCAGGTGATGCTGATTCCCGCCATGGAGCCCGCGAAAGCCACCGCGCCACGCCTGTTCATGCCTCCCACGAGAAAGATGATGGCTGCCGTGAGAGCCGCCACGACCCCCAGAGAGGTGAGGACCGGATCCCACCCTCGAAGCATTCCGGGCAGGAAGACCTTCCAGATCATCAGAGCGGTGAAGAGAAAGGACAGAAGCGCCTTTGCTCCGGTCCATCCCGCGAAGACGAGAAGGAAAAGGCTGAACAGGGCCAGCACGACCAGTTCGATGTCCATGCGGTAAAAATCCAGCACGTTCGCCTTGGCGACGGCGTTGCCGCTCTCGTCGGGATCAAGGACGACAAATGCCTTGTCACCCGGCGCGAAGACTTTGTCCAATTCCAGCCGTCCCATGAGATGGTTCACCGCCTCCAGCTCCTGCCCGGCGAAACGGCCTGAAAGAACGCGGATGGTGAGTCCCTGATCGCCGGTTCGGACGATGCCGAACTGCCGCATGGTCGAATCATCGGTTCGGAGGATCAGCGCCTTTTCCCGTGCGGCTCCGTCAGTTGCTCCGGAGCGTCCCCCGAATCCCGAGGGCAGAAGGGTGAGTCCTGCAGTGAGCAGAGCCAGAAACAGCACGAAGAGTATGTCCTTGCGCGTGGTACCCACGAAGCGATCCCTCCCGGAGAGTGGGCGTCACCGAAGGACGGCCCGAAGGCGACGTGCGATGCCTTCGGGCCGTCCTTTCGTCTGTCGTTCTTTGCGCCTGTCGTTACCGTCCTCCCCATCCGGGCGGCCGTTTTCATCGCCGGAGAGAGGAAGGGCTGCCGTCATTTTTCGGGGAGGTGCGCCCCCCCGTCGAGGCGATTCGGCTAGTTCTTCACACCGAGGATGGACATGGTCTTCCAGGCCACGTCGGTGTTGTCGTAGTAGCCGAGGAAGAGTTCCGCGCCCACACCCATGGCGAAGATGGGAACGGGAATGCCCGTATGGGAATAGGATGTCCAGCCGATGCCCGCCTTCTGGTTCAGAATATGGGTCGTCTTGACGGTGAGGGGTTCGTAGCCGCCGTAGAGGAGATAGGTCTGCTCGTCCTTGGAGCGCTCCTGCTCACCCTTCATGCTCCGGGCGAATGCATCCTGAAGCTGCTGGAGTTCGAGTTCGGAGAGGTTCATGGCGAGAAGCTTTTTCGCGCCCTTGTCGCCGCCCTTGGCTTTCTCTTCCAGTGCCTTCGCTTCGTCGGAAGGCAGGTTGGTGAGGCCGAAAACCTCCGCGATCTGGGGGAAGAAAGCGTCGAAGGTAGCCTTGTCGGGGGCGTTGTTCTTCCTGAATTCCGCCACGCGCTTGTCGAAGGCGAGGTAAGACTCCTTCTGGAAGCCGATCTTGTCGAAGAAGGTCTCGTACTGGGTGCCGGCGAAGCCGATGCTCATGCCGCCCGTTTCGTGGTCTCCCACAACGACGATGAGCGTCTCCTCGGGGTGTTTTTCCGCGAAGAGCACTGCCTCCTGCACGGCGTCGGCAAAGGCGAAGGTGTCCTGAATGGCCGTGGCGGCGTCGTTGGCGTGGCAGGCCCAGTCGATCTTTCCTCCCTCGACCATGATGAAGAAGCCCTTGGGATTGTCGAGAAGCTCGATGGCCTTTTTCGTGAACTCCGCGAGCGAAAGTTCCTTGTCGGTACGGTCGATGTCGTAGGGCATGGCGCTGTCTCCGTCGAGAACGGGGTTCACCGCGATGATCTTGCCGTCGCCGGGCTTGAGGGCCAGGATCTCCTCCCGGGTGCGGACGACCTTGTATCCTTTGGAGGCAGCCAGTTCATACGCGTCAGGCTGGGGTTCCTCCTTCTTGTTCCCCTTGGCCTTGTGAATGCCGCCGCCGCCGAAGAAGTCGAAATTGCTGTCGAACATTTGGAGCGCGATGCCGTAGTAGTCGTTCCGGGAAGGGACAGAGGCGTAGAAGGATGCGGGGGTTGCGTGGTTCAGCGACACGGAGGTGAGAATGCCTACCTTCTGTCTCTTGTCGCGGGCCATCTGGGCTACGGTGGTGAATTTCTTCGTCTTGCCGGGATCCATACCGATAACACCGTTGTCCGTCTTGTAGCCCGAGGCCAGTGATGTCGCCGCAGGGGCCGAATCGGTGATGAAGGAATTTGCCGAATAGGTGGTGATCATGCCCTGAACGGGAAACTGCGTGAAGGAGAGCTTCTTGATGCTGGGGTTGGCATTGCCGCCCTCGACGGAACCCGACCCGCGGTAGATTTCCGCGGCGTTCACCTGCTGCAGAGCCATGCCGTCACCGATGAACATGAAGACGTACTTCGCCTGTGCGCCCTTCCACTCGTTGTTCGTCGTCTGCCCCGAAGCCCCCCATGCGGCTCCGCAGAGCAGAAACACCAGTGCCATCACCACGCCGATTCCTTTGAGATGTCGTTTCACTACGCTCACCCTCCTCAAAATGGTTGTGCGGGAAAAGCGTACCAGCGCCACGTAACAACGCCGAGAAAAAACCGTGTCATTTGTCCTGCAGTGTGGAAGACGGGGAGAATCGCGTTCCGCCCGAACACACTTGACGGTGTTCTCGTTGGTCCTCCATGTTTTTGGGGGGCGCGTGCGCCACGCCTGCGCAAAGTTGATCCTCCAGGGTTTTGGAGGCGCGTGTGCCACGCCTGCGCAAAAAGGTTTTCATGATGCTCGACGGCTGGTAGCGGCAATGAGCCGCACGTTTTCAGGGGTTGCTTTTTGTGTTCGAGGTCAAACGACATCAGAAATCGATCCGTAGGTGACATGAAGAAATAATCCACCCCGGCCACGTGTCGTGGCACATGGCGCTGTCGCGACTGAAAGGCGTATTCCTGGGACGGAACCATCTCCGGGAAAGTCAGAGGTTGATACCTACTAAGGGTATATGTTATACTAATCCTCGAAAAAGAGGTGTTCCTCTCGTTTCGGAGGGGATCGCGCCGTTCACATTTCGGGAGGTGTATCGATCATGTCGGTTCGTGTCTACAGTACCAGCACATGTCCGTGGTGCGACAAGGCGAAGGACTATCTGTCGGAACTCGGTGTCGCTTTTGAGGCGGTGGATGTTTCGAAGGACAGGGCCATGGCGGAGGAGATGATCCGCAAGACGGGGCAGAGGGGTGTGCCCGTTCTCGACATCGGCGGCACGGTTATCGTCGGTTTCGACCGTCCCGCCATCGATGCGGCGCTGAAGGAGAAGAACCTCCTCGCCTGAGGCGGGGAGGAAACCGGAGGGGTTTTTACCGGATGCGGCGTAGGTGCAAGGGCGTTCCTGCGGGAACTTTCTTGCGCCTACGCCGTATATATGCGTATTCCCTGTCTTGTTGCTGTGTTCCGCGTCTGCCCGGCCCGGCGGGTACATGCTCCGTCAGACGATCCGAAAAGCTCCGGAGAGCACGCAGCGGCGGGTTCGGCAGAAGGAGAGCGGTGTGGTGGCTCCTTGTCCGGTAGTGGTGGCGATGGTGAAGGCCGTCGGAGCGTCGCTGTCCACGCCGATGGCCGCGTAGGAGGGAGCGTTCTTCACGAACATGGTCGTCTCCATCTCCCTGGCCATGTCGCTCAGGCGCTTCACGTGATTGCTGTGAATGCAGGCAGAATGTCGAAAGCCGTGTTCGAGGCGCTTGGCTGCGGTGAGTCCGGCGTCGAAATCCGGAACGCGGATCATGGGCAGCAGGGGCATGAGCAGTTCTTCCTGGGCGAAGGGATGGCTTTCGTCGGTCTCGACGAGGATCAGCCGCACTCCCTCCGGGGCCGCGACGCCGATCCGCTCCAGGATATGAGACGCATCCTTGCCGACGAATGCCTTGTTCACCGTCCCCTGTTCCGTGAGGACAGTTGTTTCGAGCTTTCGGATCAAGGCGGGATCGGAGATTTCGAAGGCGCCGTTTTCGGTCATGCAGCGTTTGAGTTTGTCCGCGACACAATTGACGACGAGAAGTTCTTTTTCGGCGATGCAGGGCAGGTTGTTGTCGAAAGAGCATCCCGCGATGATATCCTTCGCGGCCTTCTCGATGTCCGCCGTTTCGTCCACGAGGACGGGCGGGTTTCCCGGGCCTGCGCCGACGGTGGGCTTGCCCGAGGAGAGGGCTGCCTTGACGACGCCTGGTCCTCCCGTGGCGGAGATGAGCCGTACGTTTCCGTGGGTCATGAGAGCATTCATGGCTTCGAGAGAAACTTCGCTCAGGGCGGAGACCAAGCCGAAGGGGGCTCCGTTGTCCCTCAGGGAGAGATTCACCAGCTCCACCGTTCGCAGGGTACTCCTCAGAGCTCCCGGATGGGGGCCGAAGACCACTGCGTTCCCGGCGGCGAGCATGCAGATGGTGTTGTTGATCACTGTGGCCACGGGATTGGTCGAAGGGCACAGGGAGGCGATCACGCCGAAGGGAGAGAGTTCCTCCAGCATGAGCCCGTTGTCCCCCGAAACCGCTTTCGTGGCGAAATATTCCGGCCCCGGCGTCTTCTCGATGGCCAGGAGGATTTTGGCCTTCTTGTCCTTCAGGTTTCCCATGCCGGTTTCTTCCAGGGAGAACCGGGCAAGTTCCTCTACGTGGCGTGTCATGTCCTCCCGAAGCCGTGCGATGATGTTCGTGCGCCGCCTGATGTCGTATTCCCGGTGCCGGTGTTCCTGGGCCAGGACTGCCGCCGCAACGGACCGGTCCACCTCGGAACCGGAACCCGTCGGGATGGAAACGCTCTCCACCGCCGAACTCGCCACGTTGCCGGACAGACTTCCGGAGACGTCTCTTTTCTTCAATTCCGCCATAACCCTGGCGACGAGGCTCGGCAATTCCACTGTCTCGATCATTCCTTCCCCACCTTCCGCACTGTTTCCGTCTTGCTCGGCCTAGAAGCGTCGTTTCCGCTTCTTGCGGGGGGCCTTCGGACTCGCAGGATGATGCCGTCGTGTCGCCGGAAAGGGAAACGTCCGTCCGTTTCTCCGTCGCGTCCTGCTGCTCGGGCATCTCGGGCATCTCCGGTGATTCGGCGGCGGAACGTTCCGGCCCGCATTCTTCCGTTTCGGCGATGGCCGGTGCTGCCGATGTGCTGCCGGAACGCCCGGAGTCTTCCGGCGGAGTTACACGGAGCGTTTCGTCGATGCCACACGCGGCCTGGAGCGTCTCCGGGACGGGAGGATCCGTCTCCGGAGTACACGGGGGTGTGGAGAGCGCCGCAGGGATCCTTTCCTGTAGCCATTCGGCGGCTCCAAGCGTCTCTTCGTTCCAGGCGAGCGTGTTCCCGATGCCGGGGGCCGGGCGAGGGAGCACCAGAACACCGCGCACGGACAACACTTTTTCCGAGGCGGCCTTTGCAGCGTCGAGAGACGCACGAACAGCTCCAACGTCGCCGATGACCTTGACGGTGATGCGCTCCTCACCCCGGGTGTTTTCTCTGCCGAGAATCCGTATGTTCGCGGCTTTCGCCGCCGCATCCGCGGCAGTCATGGCCGCGGGCAGTCCCTGCGTTTCTATGAATCCCAAGGCCATGCGGAGTTCCGGCATGGTCCCACCGCCTTCCTATTTTCCTCTCATGCACCAGACGGGTTCCACGAGCGAGAACCAATGGGTCGCGATGCAGGCGCAGCATTTTCCGTGATTGGGGCACTCCCTGGGGCAAGGGCATTCGGGACGTTTCGAGGTCTTGTCGGGACAGTTGCGATCGCACTCCGTCATTCCTTTCGCCTCCTCCCGGAGAGGATGGGCGAGCGGTGTCGGCACGCCGCTCGCGCCGGTCATGGAAAGAAACACTGCGGTTTCGGAGAGACCGCGTGTCGCGAAACGTTCTCGGCACTCCGGTTTTTGCGAGAGTTCAGCCCCCGATGGTGGCGGGAATTCCCATGTCCCGAACCATGTCGTAAAGGGGCTGGAGCTGTTCCCGTCCATGGGGTTCCAGCCCGGAGAGAAGATAGGTGCGCTGTATCTGGTCCCACTTGGGCTCCCCCATGCGGTGATAGGGAAGAATGTCCAGTGCCTGAAGGTTTTTCAGGGATCCCGCGAAAAGTGCCGTGGCCCGTACGTTCTCCATGGAATCGTTCACGCCTGGAATCAGCGGAAGGCGCACCCGAAGGGGGTGACCGATCCGGTCCGCCCGACGAAGGTTTTCGTGAATCGGAGCATTGGGAACGCCCACGTATTCCTCGTGGACCGCCGAGTCCATGTGTTTCAGGTCGAAGAGGATCGTGTCCATTTGCTCGAAAACCTGTCCGGCCTGTTCCCAGGGTGCGAATCCCGACGTTTCGACGGCCGTGTTGATTCCCCGCGCCCGGAGCAGTTTTGCGCAGGCGGCGACGAAGGATGCCTGGAGTAATGGTTCTCCGCCGGTGAAGGTGACGCCTCCTCCCGTATGGGGGTAGAAGTGACGGTCACGGATGGCGAGGGCAAAGACGTCCTCGGTGGTGACATAGCGTCCGGTGACCACCATGGCGTTGGCGGGGCATGCCCGTTCGCAGAGTCCGCATTCGGGCATGCGGCATCGTGCCTTGTCCACCCGGAGTTTTCCGTCCTCCCCCTTGGAGATGCTGTCCGAAGGGCAGGCCTTGAAGCAACGGCCGCAGCCGATGCAGTTGTGGTGGATGACCATCAGTTCCGGCTGCGGGCTCCAGGACTCCGGATTGGAGCACCACCGACAGCGCAGAGGGCATCCCTTCATGTAGATGTTCGTCCGGATTCCAGGTCCGTCGTGGATGGAAAAACGTTGCACGTCGAAAATGAGGCCCGCTTCTGGGTGGTGTTTCTTCACCACCGGGTCGTAGAACATGAAATCCTGTTCCCAGTTCATCCCGTCTCCTCCCCTTGCTCGGATGGGCGTGCGGTGCGCGAGATTCGGCCCCCCGTGGGGGGCCGAACCCGGTCGGGTCGGTCAGGGATGTCTAGAACACCTGCTCGGTCCGGGCGATGATGTCGTTCTGGATGCGGGAATCGAGAGCGGTGAAGAAGGCGCTGTACCCCGCCACGCGGACCACGAGGCCACGGTATTCCTCGGGGTTCTTCTGCGCGTCCAGGAGTGTTTCCTTGCTGACCACGTTGTACTGCACGTGGGAGCCTCCGTGGGTGAAGAGCGTTTCCGTGACGGCGATGAGGTTCTCCAGTCCTCGCTCGTCCTTCACCGCGTTGGGATGGAACTTCATGTTCAGCAGTGTTCCATTGGAGGCTTCCGCGTGATCCAGCTTGGCCACGGAAAGGGCAGAGGCGGTGGGGCCGGACTGATCCAGACCGCCGCTGGGGGAGACGCCGTCCGCAAGGGGCGTGTGGGCTTTGCGCCCGTCCGGCGTGGCCATGACCGCGGCGCCCATGGGGACGTTGGCCGACGCGGGGTAAAGACCGGGCTGGAACTGGCCGCCCCGGGGGTTGTGGTATTTGTCCACTTCCTTGCAGTAGATCATGGCGGACTCGCGGGCGAGCAGGTCCGCGTAGTCCACGTCGTTGCCGTACTTGGGTGCCCGGTTGAGCAGCATCTGCCGGATGGCTTCGCCCTCCGGGCCTTCGAAGTTCGCGTCGATGGCCTTCTTCAACTGTTCCATGGTGAGAGCCTTGTCCTCGAAGACAAGCTTCTTCACGGCGGTGAGGGAATCCCCGGCGTTGGCGACGCCCACACCCTGGGGGCCGGTGAAATTGTAGATTGCGCCGCCTTCCTGAACCGATTTACCGCGACCGATGCAGTCCTCCACCATGCAGGAGAGGAAGGGGAGGGGCATGTTACGGGCATGGGTGAGATCTACGGCGTTGTCCGCGATGGCGAGCAGGCGCACGAAATGCTCCATCTGTTTCGTGTAGGCCTCTTTGAACTGTTCGAAGGTCGTGAAGGATGTGGCGTGGCCGGTCTTGGGCCCGAGCTGCTTGTTGCATGCCGGGCAGACGCCGTCGTTCATGGTCAGTTCGACGATCTTGGCGAGGTTGAAGAACGCCGCGTCGTGCCATCCCTCGGTCTTGCCGCCGCACTGGGGTTCCACGCAGCCGATCATGCAGTAGTCCCGGGCGTCTTCCCGTGCAAGGCCTCTGGCCAGAAGAGCGGGAATGATGACCCGGTCGTTGTAGTAGGCGGGAATGCCGAGTCCCACCCTGGTCGTCTGAGCGGCCTTCTGGTAGAAGAGGTGCGGTGTGTTTTCATGAATGCGCACCGACAGGGAGGGCTGGTAGAGTTTCGTGTTCTGGGCGGCCTGAAGGCAGATGTAGGAGATGCTGTTCGTCGCATCCTCACCCTTGCGGTTCACTCCGCCGACGATCATGTTCTGGAAGAGGGGGTAGCCGCCGAAAGCCTTGGTGGACTCGGCGTCGCGGATCTTGTTGAGTTCCGTGAGCTTGATGAAGAGCAGATCAACCAGTTCCTGAGCCTTCTCGACGGTGATGGAGGGATCCTTGGCGTAGTGAGGGTACATGTACTGGTCGAAGCGTCCCGGCGAGACGGAGTGCCCGTTGGACTCGATCTGAATAACGAGATGGATGAACCACCAGGACTGGCACGCCTCGTGGAAGCTGCTCGCGGGCTCCGCGGGGACCTTGCGGCAGATTCGGGCGATCTCGGCCAGTTCGGCTTTTCTGACGGGATTGGAGCAGGCTGCGGCCTGTTTTTCCGCCTCGGCGGCGAAGCGGGCGGCGAAGCGGATGACCGCCTTGCAGGAGGTGATCACGGAGGAGAGGAAATGGCATTTGCGGAGATCCTCCGCGTCGGCCACATCGAGTTTGGCCTTGGCGTCGGCGGCTTCGGCGATGATGCCGTTCAACCCCTTCTCCAGAACCTTCCGATAATCGACGGAGATGTGTCCCACGCCGTTGTAGTAGTAGTTCCCGAAGGTGTAGACCCCGGCCATCATGGCCTCCAGGCATTCCGGCGGCATCAGGTTCGTGGCCAGTTCGTTGTTTGTCTTTCCCCTCCAGTAGGGGAAAATCGCCCGCAGGGCGGCCTTGTTCTCCTCGGAGATCAGGAACGCGTCGCCGTCGCGATGGGCCATGGTGTCCAGTTCGGGCTCGATCCACTCGCAGGAGAACTCGGGGAAGATAGGAGCGCTGCGAGGTTTGGAGCACTGGTTGCCCACGATGAGTTCGTCGTCGCCGATGAAGATGGTCATGTTGTCCAGGACCGTCTCCAGGGCATGGGCGCGCCGGACGTAGACGGGAAGTCCCTCCGTCTCCTGATATGCCTTGGTCACCAGCAGCGCCCGTTCGACGCAGACTTCGGGCTGAATGTTCACGAAGGCGGCGAGTTTTTTCTGGACTCTGGGGCTGGGGCCGCCCATGGTCATGGGATCGGCGATCTCCTTCGCGCCCGAAAAGGGTGTGGAAGTCGGGGCGGAACCTTTTGCGGCGGGAGCCGCCATGACCTGCCTGCAGACTTCCGCGACGAGTTTCTGAATCATCTCTTCGTTCATTGCTGTGCGACCTCCCTCGTTCTTATGGTGGATACGACGGCGTCCCGGTCCTTTCTCGGGCGCGCGGGCGTCGTTCGGCGAAGTTTTTTCCGCTCCGGAACTCAGATGTAGGGTCTCGTGAGGGATTTGGGCTCGCCCCCCAGCGTTCCCAGAAGCTTGACCCCCACTTCCCGGGCGGAGCGGATCGCCTGGCGCACCGCGCCGGAATCCCCGGTGATCATGATGAAGGCCTCGTTCGTCAGAGATGTCCCTTTGCTGGGCGAGCAATAGGCGAAGGCCTCGACTTCGGCGGCCTTGAGAGCCGTGTCGCTGATGACGACGCCGATGCCTGCGGGAGCGCCGAGCACCAAACCGAAGGCCTTACCCAGAGGCGCGCCCAGGGCCTTGTTCAGGCAGTAGCTTGCCCGGGCGGTGTACTGGAGTTCCAGATATCCCACCTCGTTGGCCCAGACGTCGCCGAAGTAGGTGTCCAGGTTCGAGAGCGTGACCTCCACGGCACGGCGGACATCGGAGACGTCCTCGGCGCCGAAGATGATGAGACAGCCGTGACCGCATCCACCCTCGGTGTCCCGGGGCATCTCCGCGGAGACGATCTCCGTGTTCGTCGCCTTCACCGCCTCGTCGGCGGCCATGAGCTGGGGACCTGCGCCGACGCGATCCGAGATGATCCCGATGGAGCGGAAGCGCTTGTCGATGCCCATCTTCTCGTGCAGCGTCGCGTCCACATTGGCGATGACCATGCCGATGGTGTGTCCCATGGCGGTGCCGATGAACTCGGTGATGCCGATGGGCGTGAAGTTCGCCGAGGCGGGCGCCTCCGCCGCAGGAGTGGGAGGCGGCGCGGTCTCGGCCCTGACCTCGGTCTTGTTCTCCGTTCCGAGGCGTTGCAGGACCTGCTCCATGACCTTTTTCATCATCTCCTGTTCGTGCATGGCTCAGTCGCCTCCTAGCTCTCTCGCGGTGACCCCAAGTCGAGCTTGGGCATGAGTTTTTCGGTGTCCATGTGCGGGCGCGGAATGACGTGGACGGACACGACCTCGCCCACTCTCTTCGCCGCCGCGGCTCCGGCATCTACGGCGGCCTTCACGGCCCCCACATCACCCCGGACCATGACAGTCACATAAGCGGACCCGATCTTCTCGTAGCCGATGAGGCGTACGTTCGCCGCCTTGACCATCGCATCGGCCGCCTCGATGGCACCGACCAGGCCGCGGGTCTCGATCATTCCCAAGGCATCTCCGTTCATTTCACGACACCTCCCTAATGTCCCGGGGGCGCAACTTCCCCCTCGGTTCCGAACCCCTTCGCCGATCCCGCTCCGACCCGTTCCGTCGACCGGAGGATCGCACCCCCTCTCCGCCTCGCGCCGTGCGCGAAGACAAAACCCATACCGCAGACAGGGGTGTCGCGCCCTGTCCCGGGCCGAAACATCCGATGCCACGTCTCTTCGTCTCATGGAACCTCGTCCGCCCTGAAAGAGGGAAGCGGTCGTGCCGGTGGCGAACGAGCCGAACAGGGTGTCCTCTCCCCCCTTGGTTTTCCGGAGGATCCGAAAAGCCGGGGGAGGAGAAATTCGGAGGAGCGGGGCGGCGCGGCTGATTTCGCCGCCCCGAGTCGTCGGGGGTGACCGTACGACTCAATCAAAAAAGGCCCCCGCAATTCGCGGGGGCCTTGCATTCACAAAACCGATAAGCGAAGGAGACGAAAACTCCTCCACTTGAAACCGGTCATACCCGCCCGCGCAGGTGAACAGAACCTTCCCAGCCGCGGGCCGATATCCTGACTTCCGTTCATCCTACTCCCGCACCTTCCCGGAGAGAGGCTCTCCAGTGGTTCTGCGGTTTCGTCCCGGTTACAGTGGCGGGGCCGTTCCGGTTTCGCACCGGATTCCCGAACGGCGGCTGTTTGTCTTTGGGAAAAATCGTACAAACAGAACGCCGTGACGTCAATGCGTTTTTTTTTGCTCAAGTCGTGTGCCTGTTTTAGTTTTGAAGAGGGTCTTTATGACAATTCAAAGAAAACTTTTTTCAAGGACGGGAGGTGTGGTCAAAAAAACAAAAGGCATTTTGCGCATGCCGTCACCGGAGGAAAACGCTCCAGAGATGGTGAAGCCCTACGAGTTCTCGTTTCCTACGAGCCGAACGCGAGCGTTTTTCCGAATCCTTTTTCAAGCGAAACCATCGGGAATTTTGTTTGCTCACGCCAGATACCGGATCTTGAAGCTTGCGGGAGTCATGATCTCCTCTCTCCGAACGAAGCGGATTCGAGGTGTCGCCGCGTCGGGATCCCTGGCCATCAGCGCTGGATAGATGCCTCCCTGGCGTTCGAGCAGGCCCCGGGCAACGGCATCCGCGATGGCGCCGGCGTCGAGATCCGGTGCCTCGGGACGGGGGACGACGGCGATTTCCAGGCGGGGATCGCCGTGTTCGTTCTCGATGCGACGCATCTGGAACTCTCCGGTGACGCGTTCGGAGAGATAGGACGTTTCCTCGAAGACGGCTTTTATCTTCGTGACGAAGATCTTTGTTCCGAAGAAGGTAAGCCCGTCGTTGCGCCCCGAAACGAGGACGAAGGGCTGCCTGGACGCCGAAGCCGGATCGAATCCCCGCTCCGCCAGCAGTGCGTGAGGGTCCAGGCCGTGTCGCGCCATTGTGTCCATCATCGCCTCGTACTCCAGCACGAACCCTGCGTCGCCCGAGCGGTAGCGCACGAGCGGCACCGCATTGTGACGGGTCATGACCAGTTCGCCCTCCACGGATTCGATGAAGATGTCCGACGGAGAGTACTGGCAGATGGTGGGCATGGTCTCGAAGCCGAACACGTCTCCGAGCAGGTTGCGCTCGGCGAGGAGCCGCTTGATGGCGACGCAGAGGAGGGTTTCCTTGCCGGCGCTTCGGAAATCCGTGGCACCGTAGCCGGAACTCACCGACGTGAGGTCGCCGTAGGGGTAGCCGAGGAGTTCGTTCATGCGGTCCCGGAAGGTCTCGGAATACCCTTCGCCGATGAGGCGGAGCTTGATGCGGAGGTCCTTCACGGGAATGCCTCGGGCGATGGCGGTTTCGATGATGTTCTTGCCCGTGGCTCCGTAGGAGAAGAGGATGGTCTGTTCAAAGTGTGGAGCGAATTCTCCCAGGACTTCCACGCACTCCGCCTCGTCGCGTCCGGGGGTGAGCAGGGTGATGCATCCTGTTTCGATGCCGATGGCCCGGAAGACGTAGGCGAAGAGCGCGCCGCTCAGGTTTCCTCCCATGAGAAGCCCCAGTACCACCAGGGTGGATGTGCGGCTCACGGCGTATTTCTGTTCCAGTTCCTCCAGGGTGCGCTGCCAATAGCCCTGTTCGACTTCCCGGAGGATGGGCCAGTAGAGATGTTTGCCCGACGACCCCGAGCTGTGGGCGATCATGTGCTTGCCCTTGAGGGTGCCGTCGAGGCAGCGGTCCGTCAGCGGATAGGGCCGGATGTAGTTCGTCTTGTCCATCAGCGGGAGCGTCGCAAAGGTCTCCATGTCGGGGATCTCGGGAACGGTGCCGTACTGCTCCTGGAGAAAACACCGGTAGGCGGGAACCCGCGCCACGGCGGTGGCGTACACATCGAGCGGAAGAGGTTTCATGACAGTCTCACAGTCCTTTCCTGCCGCATGGACATGGGCATGCGGCTTCTCGGTTCGCACCGTCTCAGGCCGTCCGGTTCGGCGTCCTTCGGCGCGTTTCGGTTTTCGGGCGGCAATGGTCTTTGGGGGAGCGTCCGTTCATGGGGTTTCGGTCTCTTCGGCGAGATCGAGCTCGCCCAGGCCCCAGCCCACGCCCTGGGGGACGGTGAGGCGTCCCTCCTCGTAACGGGGTGATTCGGCCACGTTCTTCACGAAGTAGGGGGCCTGGGAAACGTGATCTCCCGGCAGGTTCACTTCGGGCCTGGAGCTGAAGTGCACGTTGGCGGTCTTTCCCAGGGCGGATTCATGCATGCCTCCGCACCAGACGGACACACCCGAGGCCGCGCAGAGCACGGCGATCCGGATCGCCTCCAGATACCCTCCCACCCGGGGGGGTTTCACATTGATCACCAGCCGGGACGGTGCGGAGTACTGCTTCCACAGCGCGATGGCCTGGCGGGCGTGCACGGCGTGGAGGATGCTCTCATCCAGGCAGATGGGCGTGGACAGGTGGGCGAGCCGGACGGCGTGGTCGAAGATGTCGTCGTTTCTGCCCGGTTGTTCGATCATCATGAGACCGAAGGCGTCAAGTTCCTTGAGCCGCGCCAGATGTTCCGGGTTCAGCAGGTCGTAGGCGGCGTTGGCGTCCACCTGGAGCCGGAGGGAAGGATAGCGTTTCCGGATGGCCTCCACGATGGCGAGATCCCGTCCGGGCTTCACTTTCACCTTGACCCGGGCGATGTGCATCTCCTCCACGGCTACGGCCACTTTCCGGAGCACGTCCTCCACCGTGGGTTCGAGCCCCACGCTCGTGCCCGCCTCGACATCGCTCTTGGTTCCCCCCCAGAGGCGGAAGACCGGAACGCCCCGCAGCCGTGCCCGGGCATCCCAGTAGGCACCCTCCACACCGGCCTTGGCCATGGCGTGTCCCACGATCCAGCGATATCGCCCCAGAAAGGACTCCACTCCCGTCACCGGGGCGAGACCCGGTGCGGCGGCGCCGTCCGCCTCGTCCACGCTCTTTCCCGTGAGAGAGGCGGTGAGGTAGCCCAGCGCAACCTCGACACTGCGGTGGCATTCATAGTCGTACCAGGGTGCGGAGAGGGGGGAGCACTCCCCGATTCCCGTCACGGTGGTGCCGTCCTCGGTGCGGAAGGTGATCGCCGGAAAATGGCGCACCAGAGAATCGAAACGACCGAAGGATGTCTCGAAGGGGATGCGAAGGGTCATGCGGCGCGAGAAGACCCGGATTTTCTCCAGAAAAAGCGGCCCATCGTCGTCGAGGATGCCGAGACACGCCGGGGTGAGGCTCCGTTCGTCCAGGATCGTCTCCTTTTGCGGGTTCATGCGATCAGTCCTTTCCGCTGTCCGTCACGAGGTATCGTCCGAATTTCGGAATGTCTCAAGGTTTCGCACGCAGCGGAGTCTCTTCGGGCGAGAGGTTGCGCGCGCTCTCTTCCGTGTCGCTTTCCTCCGCGCCGGAGGAGCGGCTCCGTTTGAGGGAGAGCACCATCCCGGCCAGGCAGATGCCGGTGAAGATGGCATAGCAGAGCTTGGTGGCCCGGAGCATGTCGTCGTACTTCTCCGGAGGAATGCCCTTTACTTGCCCCAGCAGGAGGAGCAGCATGCTGCCGCAGAGAATGACGCTGCACTGCATGCCGAGGTTGCGCATGATGGAGTTCGATGCCGCCGCCATACCGCGTTTGTTCACCGGAACGGATTCAAGGATGATGCTCGTGTTCGGCGCGGAGAAGAAGGAAATGCCCGTGCCGATGAGGGCAAGGGCACCGTAGATGACGACGAAGGGCGTCGTGGTGGAGAGCCAGGAAAGGGCGAAGAGCGCCAGGGCGATCATGGCCATGCCCAAGGACGCCACGAGGGAAGGGGCGATGCGGGACGCGATGAAACCCGCCAGGGGTGAGAAGAAGATCTGCATGAGCGGTTGAAAGAGCGTGATTTTTCCCGTTTCCATGGGAGAGAGCCCTCGGTTGCACTGGAGATACAGGGGCAGGAGATACTGGGAACCATAGGTGGCCATGAAGTTCAGGAACACTGCGATGTTCGCCATGGCGAAGACTTTGTTGGACAGAAAGAGGCGCATGTCGTAGATGGGATGCGCGGTGCGTTTCTGGTGTCGCACGAAGAACGCCAGGGTGACGACGCTGAGCAGGAGCAGCAGTTTTCCCGGAGTAGTGGCCTGCTGATTCGCTCCGGTCTGCAGGCTGATGAGCATCACTGCGTAGGTGAGAATCCCGGGGATGTCGAGCCCTCGGGGTTCTTTCCGGGGGCGCTCCGAGTTTGGCACAAAAAGGAGGAGAACCACGAAGGCCAGGGCACAGCTTATGGCCGCGCTGGTGAAAATGCTCCGCCAGCCGAAGAGTTCCGTGAGGACGCCTCCCACGAAATTGCCCACGGAGTTGCCGAAGTAGACCAAGCCGGAGAGGATGCCCAGGGCGGTGGTGCGGTACTCTTTGGGGATCGCCGTGGTGATGATGGGTGTGTTGGAGACCACCAGCAGGGCCGATCCCACCCCCTGTAAGCCCCGGAGCACCAGAAGCGAGGTAAAGTCCCGGGCGAGGAGGGGAACGAGAAGGTTCGACACGGTGAAGAAGGCGCAGCCGAAGAGGAGTGTCCGCTTGGGTCCGTAGGTGTCGGAGAGCTTGCCGAAAGGAACGATGCAGAGGCTTGAACAGAGCAGGTACAACGACGCCAGAAGGCTCAGGTTTGCGGGATTGACGGCGAACTCCGCGCCGATGGTCTTGAGGGCGATGTTCACCGATGAGGAGAGATAGGTGGAGAGAAAGGACGTAAGCCCCGTGGCGAGGATAACGCCGAAAATACGCCCCTTCGTCATTTTTTGTCTCTGTGAAGAGGTGTGGTGCCTCGCTCTTGACGAAGGCGAGGATTGCCTTGGCAGAATCCTGGTGCAGCAGGATTTTCGTCTCGTCAAGGGTGATGCCGTTCAGGAGCTGCATTTGCAGGGCGTCATGGCCGTCCTTCGTGCTCTCGGGAAAGATTCCCGAATAGACGAAACCGAGCCGGGCCGCTTCTTCGGCGAGGAGGGGAGCGCCCGGATCCTCCAGGTCGATGGAGAGCACCGCACAGGCCACCCCCTGCTCAAGAAGGAGTTCCGTGTAAGCCGCCATTTTGTGCCGTGCCGTCGCCCCTCCCCGAGCCCCAAGGACCGCTCGGTTCCACGTGAGATCCCTCGTGGTGGTCACCAGGTCCTCCCCCGGCTCAGCCGTCCCGGAAAGGCCCTCCGAGGGGGACATGCCGAGCCATCCGTAGGAGGTGAGGATCATCTCCCGATAGCGTTCGGGGAGAAACAGCGTCCGGGGTGTCCGGGGGATGCACTGTTTGTAGTTGAGGGCCGTGGTGACCCTCTCTCCGGGCGTCGCGCCCTCGACGAAGACGGCGGGGCTGGAGGCGAGGCGGAGGCCCACAGTGCGGCGCCCCTCCCGTTCACTGATCTTCTGGGTCGCCACGTGATTCGTGACGGAGAGGGAATAGAGGGACGAAAGGCCGCAGCGGGCCGCATCGTCGTGAGCACAGCGGGAAAGAGCCTGGAAAACGCCTCCTCCGCGGCATTCGGGACGGACGAAGGCGGCACCCATTTCGGCGGTGCTATCCCCGGGGTGCTTTCGGATGATGGCGTAGTGGCCGAAGACTGTTCCCGCCTCATCCACGGCGATCCAGGAGTGCATCTGCCCCGAAAGATTCCACGCCAGCAACTCCAGAGGATAGTAGATCACGTCCTTGTAGGCGTAGCGATAGATGTCGAAGGCACAGGCGGCGACGGCGAAGGCGTCCTCCTCCGTCCGCACGGTGCGGTAGGAGAGTGCGCCCACGGGAACGGGCGCGGAGGATGTCGCGACGAAGCAGGCGGATTCGGTATCCGCGATGGGAGAGGGAAGGTGCTTGGTCATGGTGAGTTCCTGTCCCTCTTTTTCCACATAGCGCCACTGGATGCTGTCCATGAGACGGCGGATGAGAAACGTGCCCAGTCCCTCCAGGATTCCGCTGGCCACATCCTCGGGCCGGAAGGTGGGAAGGCGGTGGAAATCGAAGGGTCTTCCAGGAGCGAGGACCGTGATGTGCAGGGCGTCGAAATCGAACACGACCCGGACGCGCACGTCCTCTCCCATCTCTCCCGGTTTCGCGGAGGCGAAAAGCTGGAGAAGCCCTTCCTCCACGGCGAGTTCCACGTCGAGGCGGATTTTTTCCGCCACGCCCAGGCTCTCGCAGGCTCCGGTGATGAAGCGTTGCGTGGCGAGAAAGCTTGTCAGATGCTGGGGAACGCGTAACTCCGCTTGGTAGATGCTCATGGAATTCGGTCGCTCCTTCCCCTTTTTGCCGGCTGTCTCGAAGTGATTTTCCCTCCCTGATACGCAATGGCGAAATGGGAAAGGGTGCGTTCCAAATTCTTCAGCGCCGGAGTGCGGGTTTTCGCCCCGGATTTCGGTGACAAGCCGTGGGGAAAACACAGTGTTCTGATGGAGCATCGGCGCTCTTTCGCTCCATAATACACATTCCTCCCCCGTGAAGAAAAGGGGGGTGCGCTTCCGGAGCGGAGATTCGTGGTAGACTTCCTCTCGGGCAAATCGTCCCGCATCGATCCGTCAAAAGGAGTGTTTTCCCCATGTCATCCGGCAGAACGCGACAGGATTTCTTCTCTCTCAAGACTTGGGCCGCCCTGGTGACCCTCTATCTTTGCTGGGGGTCCATCTTTCTGGCGAATCGCCTCGCTCTGGAGGGGTTTCCGCCTTTTCTGGCCAACGCGGTACGCTTCTTCGTCGCCGGCGTGATCCTCTACGCATGGCTGCGTTTCCGCGGCGAGCCGCCCATGACGGCAAGAGAGTGGGGGCAGGCGTTCTGGGTGGGAATTCTGCTCTTCATCTGCGGATCCGGCTTCACTACCGTGGGGCAGCTTACGGTCTCCTCGGCCATGACCGCCACGGTGGTCTCCACGGTGCCTCTCTGGGCGGTGCTGGCAAGCTCTCTGCTGGAACGGACCATGCCGGGACGGACGGAACTTCTGGGCATGGCTGTAGGTGTGGCGGGGGTGGTATTCCTCCATCTCGACCAGGGGCTTCGGGGCAATCTCACGGGAAGTCTCTTTCTGCTCGCCGCGGCGGCCACATGGGGCATCGGGTCATCCTTCAACCGTGCTCTGCCGGCGTTCCATCGCCCTCTAGGCTCGGCGGTGCAGATGATCGTGGGAGGCGTGCAGGTTTTCGCCGTGGGTATGTTCCTGGGAGAGCGCCCGGTCTGGCCGCTGCCGCCCGCGGCGATCCTCGGGGCGCTGCACCTGGTGACGCTGGGGTCCATCGTGGGGTTTTCCGTCTACCTCTATCTGCTGCGTACCACCCGCGCCTCCGTAGCGACCAGTTACGCCTTCACGAACCCCGTCATCGCCTCTTTCCTGGGCTGGTGGCTGCTGGGCGAGGCCGTGACGCTCCACCACCTGGCCGCCATGGGCGTCATTCTCGTCGGTGTGGCCCTGGTCCTTCTGGGGCGGAAGAAAACGGGGACGGCCGGTGACGGAATGCCCCTCGACAGGTGCCCCGAAGAGGCTGTTGCCCGTCACTGAGAAGTCCGGTTTTTCGCTGCGAAGCGGGCCAGATATTTGCCATGGTCCCTTTCATGGGGTTCGTAGGGGCCCTGAAAATGCGGACTTGACACGAGAAAATCCGCCGTGGCCTCGTTGAAGGCCGAGGGCACGTCGTAGAGAACCGCCAGGCGCAGAAGCGCCTTGATGTCCACGTCGTGGGGATGCGTTCCCAGAGGGTCGATGAAGAAAATGAGCAGATCGATGGTCTTTTCGGCGATGGCCGAGCCCATTTGCTGGTCTCCTCCAAGCGGGCCGCTGCGGAAACGGGAGACGAGGAGATTCGGATAGGTCTCCGTGAGTAACCCGCCGGTGGTTCCCGTGGCGAAAAGATGGTGCGGTTCAAGGGCCGTCAGGTGTTTTCCCACCCATTTCAAAAGATCGGATTTGCATTCGTCGTGGGCGATGAGGCCGATGCGTTTCATGCTCGCTTCTCCTTTCTGCGGTTTCGAAGAGATTCCTCGGAGAAATTTCCTTCCGGATACCACCTCCATTTAAGGCCAAAAACGAAAAAAATCAAAGCCTCCAAAAGCGAGACGCTTCGGGCTACGGTGCTTGTGTCGAAAAGTGACGTAAGGCGTATTGCCGATGGAAATTGTCTCCACGGCCTCCAGTTTCGTGTCTGGAGATCCGCCGCCGAAGCGTTCGTTCGTCGGTTCCTGAAAAAGTGCGGCTAGTCGCCGCAGACGGCCGCCGAACACCATGAAACCCTTTTTGCACAACGTGACGTACACAACTGAAGCAAACATGCCTTAAGGCATGTTTGCTTCAGTTGTGCGGGGGATGTGTATGCATTTAAGTGTCATGCTGCTTTTGCAGATGGGCTTCTCAAAATCGAAAAGGAGTGGCAGAATACGGAGAAATTTTTTTTCGATTCCGAGAGGTGGTTGAACAAATGGTTCGAAGCGATGAAATTGCCAGGCAGGGACTCTACGATCCTGCCATGGAGCGGGACAGTTGCGGGCTCGGTCTCGTGGTGTCCGTCAACGACGACGTCTCCCATCGTATTGTGACGAGAGCGCTGGGGATTCTCCGGCGTCTGAGCCATCGAGGCGCGGTGGATGCCGACGGCAGCACCGGAGACGGTGCGGGAATTCTTCTGCAGATTCCGCACGCCTTTCTCGCTGAGGAGATGGCGCTCCGGGGTGTCGTGCTTCCCCCTCCGGGTGACTATGCGGCGGGCATGCTCTTTCTGCCCCGATCCCCCCAGATGCGGCTTTTCTGCGAAGGGCGTTTCGAGCGGGTGGCTCGCGAGGAAGGACTCTTGCTGCTCGGCTGGAGGGAACTTCCCGTGGACGAGAAAGCCTGCGGCGCCGCGGGGAGAGCCAGTCGTCCCGCCATTTGTCAGGTGTTTTTGCTCCGAGGTGCACTGTCCCGGGAGGAATTCGAGTGCAAGCTCCTGGTGGTTCGGAAACGGGCGCAGCGTGAAATCGCCGCGTCCGGAAGGGACGGCGCGGATGCATTCTACGTGTGCAGTCTCTCCTCCAGAACCATGGTTTACAAGGGGCAACTTCTGGGCAGCACACTCGATGCTTTCTACCCGGAGCTGCGTGATATCAGGGTTCAATCCGCGCTGGCCATGGTGCACGAACGGTACAGTACGAACACCTTTCCTCAGTGGAAACTTGCCCATCCGTATCGCTACCTCGCTCACAACGGAGAGATCAACACCATCCGAGGAAACGTGAACTGGATGCACGCCCGGGAGGGGGTGATGCACGCCGCAAACTTCGGTGAGGACTATCGGAAACTTTTCCCTGTCGTCGAGCATGGTGGCAGTGACTCCGCAAATCTGGACAATGTGTTCGAACTTTTTCTCAGGGGAGGACTGGCTCCCGAAATGATTCTCATGTTTCTCATTCCCGAGGCGTGGCAGGGCAACCGGCTCATGGATCCGGACAAACGGGCCTTCTACGAGTACCATGCCCGGATGATGGAGCCCTGGGACGGTCCGGCGGCACTGCTCTTCTCCGACGGTGTCGTGGCGGGGGCCGTCTCGGACCGGAACGGGCTGCGCCCGCTCCGCTATCTTGTCACCGACGAGGGCGAGGTGATCATGGCCTCCGAGGCGGGGGTGGTGGACCTCGCTCCGGAGCGGATTCTCCGGAGGGGAATTCTCGGCCCGGGGACGATGTTCTTGGTGGATACGGGGCGGAGGTGCATCCGCGAGGACGAGGAGATCCGCCGGGACATCGTCCGCCGGAAGGATTTTCTCGCCTGGACCGAGGCGAACCGGCGAACTCTCGCCGCTTTTAGGGGACTGGGTCAGGAGCGGGTGATGCATCCCCATCTTTTGGCGGTGCGACGCCGGATCTTCGGCCTCTCCGGGGAGGTCATGGCGGAAGAAGTGCTTCCCATGGCTCTTTTCGGGGAGGAAGCCATCGGTTCCATGGGAGGAGACATTCCTCCGGCGATGCTCGCGGAGGGACCCGTGTCTCTCTTTGATTACTTTCGACAGTCCTTCGCCCAGGTCACCAATCCACCCATTGATCCCATTCGGGAGCGGACGGTCATGTCTCTGACGCAGTATCTCGGGGGACATGGAGATCGCCTGGACGAGGCGGAAATGGAAGAGCGCCCCTATGTGGAACTTTCCAGTCCCGTTCTGAGCAACGGAGAAATGGCGGACCTGCGCAATCTGGACGCCCAGGGGTTCCGGTCCCGGGTTCTGCCCATGACCTTCCAGTCCGACGGTGGTCCGGGAGAACTGGAGCGTGCTCTGGACATCCTCTGCGACAGGGCGGAGTCCAGTGTGCTTCGGGGAGACACGATTCTGGTGCTGAGCGATCGGAACATCGGCCTTTACGCGGCACCCGTTCCGAGCCTACTTGCCCTCGGTGCCGTGCACGCTCACCTGGTGCGGAAGAAACTGCGCACCAGAGTGGATCTCGTGGTGGAGGCGGGGGATGTGTGGAACGTGCATCACCTCGCTCTTCTCGTCGGGTTCGGCGCCAAGGCGGTGAATCCCTATATGGTCTTCGAAGGACTCCGGGAGGCGTTCCGGGAAAAGGCTTCACCGGAGGGAATGTCCTTCGATGCGCTTTGCGGGAACTGCGTGGCGGCACTGGATCTCGGATTGTTGAAGGTTC
Source organism: Aminiphilus sp. (assembly GCF_029975095.1). NCBI lineage: Bacteria > Thermotogati > Synergistota > Synergistia > Synergistales > Aminiphilaceae > Aminiphilus > Aminiphilus sp. The sequence goes on along the minus strand of NZ_JARKPW010000054.1, from coordinate 1,347 downwards.
TCGCCCGCATGGGTATTTCGACGCTCCAGAGCTACCATGGGGCACAAATTTTCGAAATTCTCGGTTTGGCCGATGCGGTGGTGCATCGTTGTTTTCCCGGGACACCTGTCCGTCTCAAGGGAATTTCTTTCGACGTTCTGGCCGAAGACGTGCTGAAGCGGCATGGAATGGCCTATGAAACGCTGAAGGACGGGGTGGCGGAAACGGAGCCGGACCGGTTCTTCTTCACCGGAGCATTGGCGAAGGAGCTGCGCCTGGCCTGCCGGGAGAAGGATTATTCCCGCTTTCTTCGCTACACGGCGGAGGTGGAGCGCCGACAGCCCCGTTTCGTGCTTCGTGGGCTTCTGCGCTTTCGTCCGGGTGTTTCCGTTCCCCTGGAAGAAGTGGAAAGCGAGGAACATCTTCTCGCTCGTTTCACCAGCGGAGCCGCCTCGGTCGGCTCCATCAGTCCCGAGTGTCACGAGACACTTGCCTGCGCCATGAATCGTCTCGGAGGACGGAGCAACAGCGGCGAGGGAGGCGAAGATCCGTCCCGAAACACCCCCGACGGGACGAGGTCGACGCGCAGTGCCACGCGGCAGGTCGCCTCGGGGCGTTTCGGAGTCACCCTCTCCTATCTTGTGCATGCCGAGGAGATTCAGGTCAAGATGGCTCAGGGAGCCAAGCCGGGCGAAGGCGGGCATCTCCCGGGGACCAAAGTGACACCGGAGATTGCGAGAATCCGTCACACCGAGCAGGGAACGGATCTCATTTCGCCGCCGCCGCATCACGACATCTACTCCATTGAGGATCTGGCGCAGCTTCTCTACGACCTGCGCAACGTCAATCCGGGCGCACGGATGAACGTGAAACTCGCCTGTCGGGCCGGCGTCGGGACCATTGCCGCAGGGGTCGTCAAGGCCCATGCGGATGTTCTGGCTCTTTGCGGTTGCGATGGAGGAACGGGAGCCGCTCCACTCAGTTCCATGCGCTCGGTGGGGTTTCCCTGGGAGGTGGGGCTCGCGGAAACGCAGCAGACGCTTCTTCTCAACGATCTGCGCAGTCGGGTGATCCTTCAGGTGGAAGGACGCATGATGACCGGGCGGGATGTCGTGACGGCGGCACTGCTGGGAGCGGAAGAATTCGGTTTTACCACGGCGGCGCTCGCCGTCTGCGGCTGCCTTCTTTGCAGGCAGTGTCATCGCAATCGCTGTCCCGTGGGCATCGCCACGCAGGATGCGGACAAGCGGTCCTGTTTCACCGGGAGAGCGGAGGATCTGGAGACGTTTTTCCGCTACCTCGCCCGGCAGGTGCGGGCGCTGATGGCGGAACTGGGATTTCGTCGTTTCGAGGACATGGTGGGACGTG
>NZ_JARKPW010000046.1:0-4965 GCF_029975095.1 Aminiphilus sp. | reverse complement strand
AAGAGACGCTGCGCTTCCTCTGTGTCTGCTGTCCCCCTTACGATCACGCCCAGACACTCCTCGACGAGAACTGACCGCAAAAACGCCGGGGGAATTCCTCAACCGCCGCAGTCGCACCCGCAAGAACAGGAGGATGCAGGGGGGGTGACGTCGCCCTCGGAGGGAACGATGCAGATGAACGTGAGGGGCTCCTCGCCGACTCTTTCGAAGGAGTGAGGTTTTCCCGCCGGAACGTGGGCCCAGAAAAGAGGCGCCAGAGGATATTCCTCGTCCTCCACGCGCACGCGCCCTTCTCCGGAAAGAACGAAAACGTAATGGGGCCAGTCGTGTTGGTGGAGGGGTACCGCGGCGTCCCCCTCCAGGGTGAAACAGCGGGCCGTGTAGTTCTCCCAGAAGCGTTCCGGACCGAAGACGATCCGCTTTTCGATGCCCCCGTGTCCTTGGAGGGTTACCGAGGGAAGATCCTTGATTTTCCCTGCGTAGACGACTTGATCTGCCACATACTTCACTCCCTTTCGCAGTGCTGTGCACATCTCGCTCTTTCGCATTCCGTCGAACCAAATGCAAGGATTCTCTTTTCCCGCTTTCTTCCATGGCTGAAAAACACACACAAAATTTTCGCTACGGCCTTGCCTGGAAGAAGAAGAGCGCGTATTCTGATAGCATCAGACGACAAGGTATCGTTGCACCAAGGGGAGGTGAGGAATCGTGACCTCGACAGCACCCCGAATTCTTATTGTGGACGATTCGGCGTTCATGCGGTTCATGTTGCAGAAAATCCTCACCGATGCAGGCTTCGACGTGGTGGGCGAAGGCACGGACGGATCCGAGGGGGCGGAACTCTATCAGACCCTGCGTCCCGACGTGGTGACCATGGACATCACCATGCCGATCCTCTCCGGCCTTGAGGGATTGAACCGCATTCTCCGCATCGACCCCGAAGCACGAGTAATCATGATCTCCGCCATGGGGCAGAAATCAACGGTTCTCAAGGCGCTCCAAAGCGGCGCTCTCGGATTCATCGTCAAGCCCTTCGACAAGGTCAAGGTAATCGATACAGTGCGGGACGTTCTGGCCTTTTCTCACAAGAGCACGGAATCTCCGGAACGCCCCGATCCGGCGCCACCCTCCCGAGAAGACGCGTAACAAACCCCATGACGCGATGGCGAAACCTTCCCCAGGGAAGTCCTCCGTCCTCACGTCATGGGGTTCTCACTTGTCCCGAAACACCAGATCCTTGTCCCCCGGATAGGTCAGGGTATAGTGAACGGCAATCTTGCGGATCTCCCCGCTCTTCAGCGGGATCTCCCAGGTGAGCAGCCCTTCCCTATCGGAACTGGCGGGCTGTGGATCCATGGTTTTGATCTCCACCTTCACCGACTCGTTGGCACTGACGGGAACTCTTTCCAGGATGCGCACCACTGTTTCCGAGGGAAGGCCGTTCGTCACGGTCAGCTCGTACCCATCGGCAAGACGTCCCTTGCCCAGCCAACTTTTTCCCTCCACACCGACACTCTTTTCTCTCTCCACGCGAACGAGAGGGGTGGTCCCGAAGGCCACGGTGAGATCCTGTCCCTTGCTGCGGGCCGGAAGCGTCGTTTTGCCCCCGGCGACGCCGTCCACGGAGAGTTCCGCCTCGCCTGGGAGAACGGCCTCGGGCAGTGTCTCCACCTCGGCGAGAAGCCATGCTTCCTGGCTGAAACGCGGAACCAGCACGATGGCCATGCTCCCCTGAAGAGCGAGGTCGCCCAGAGGAATCTCGGCGGAAGTACCCTCCCCCGGCACGCGCCCTGTCGTGAGGATGTCCACGCCGCGCAAGCCCTCCTCCCGGACGGGAGGCGCGGGAGCCCTCCCGAGAGCGATCTCCTCAACGGCCATGTAGGGCGCGGGCGCTGCATCGGGAACGGCGCCTTTCGCACGGAAGTCATCCTGGCGAGGCTGTGCGATGTCCACCACGAGGGGGCGCAACCGGGGAGGACGAACAAGCCGGGGAGGATCCGCGGTATGCACGACGAGCGGCCCGTCCCAGTCAATGCCGGTTCGTTGCATCACCGACGCGACCAGACGGCCCGTGACGTTTCCGCTCTTCGTTTCGAGGTTGAGCACGTATCTGTAGGTCCAGTGCACCTGATCCGTCCAGGCGGTGAGGAGGCCGCCGCCGTGCCCACCGTCGCCGCGGATTTCGATCATCATGGAGTAGCCTTCCTGAAGACGCTCCTGCAACTGCCGATTCCAGAGCTCCGCTTCATGGCGCTTGCGCTGGAGCGTTTCCGTCACTTCCGCGAGACGTAGTTCCTGCTCTCTGCGAAGCGCGGCTGCGGCGACGAGCAGGTCGAGGGCCTTTTCGCCTTCGGGCCTCAGGGATTCAAGAGCTCCGGTCAACTGCCGAAGGGAGGCGGCCTCCGCATCGAGAACCGCCACCTCGGCCCGAAGTTCGTCCACTTTCTCCGACAGAGTCTTCAGGGCCGGAGGAATCCATCCCGCCCGGGGAAGCAGCACGATGTCAGGCGGCAAAGAAGGCGAATTTCCCTCCGGAAGCTGCAAACGGATCCGGGAAACGTCGAAGGTCGCCGGCAGACGCACCACAAATGCACCGGCGGGCACGGGGATTTCAACACCGGCACCGCTTGGATAGAGATGAACCCTCTCCGGCGGAGGCGAGACTCCGTCCTCGGACCGTGCCGGTTCTTCCCCGAAGGCGCTCCGCACTCCAAAGGACAGATCCCATACACCGAGAACACCCAGGATCAGAAGGATACCCACTCCTGCGACAGAGAACACCCGCATCGCCCTCCCCCTCTCCAGGGAGCCGTCGCCTCCCCATCGAACACACGGGGAAGAGCAACGGAATTCCGCCTGCGCCGAGAAACGCCCCCCTCAGGGGAGCTCCAGTTTTTCGGCAAGGACATACATCTCGCCGCTCCCGACAGAAGACCGGACGCTTCCCTCGAGAAGTATCCGGTCCCCTTCCCCGCACTGCCGGAGCCGATCCTGCAACTCCGGATCGTAGGCGCGGGCGAGTATGTAGTCGTGCCGTTCGTTCCCTCTGTAGTCCGTGCTCTCGTGTCTGACGGAGAATCGGAAATACCTGCCGCACCGGTTCTCTCCCACTTGCTCCCCCTTGAGGAAGTGAAGCGTCCCCTCGAGCCGGACCACATTGATCGATTGTGTCATCCCCTCATCTCCCTTCTCCATATGAAACCAACCCTTTCTCCCTTTCCCGCAGTGTTCCGCCGTCCCCACGGTTTCCACCGCCCGTTCCCTCCGCCGCATTCGGAAGAGAACGGACGGGAATTCTCGCCTCTGTGCGCCATTATATCGCGGATCGTCTTCCCGGAAAAACAAAACCGGGCAGGGCCCCCCTCAGGGAGTTCCCCGCCCGGCACACACCATCAAAAGCAACCGCGTATCTCACCCGCGCATCCTCCCGTGAACGGCGAGCCACACGCAGGGAGGCTCCGAAGAAGTGCGGGCGACACGATGCCTCTCGTGCGCCCGGAGAAAAATCCAGTCTCCGGGATGCATTTCCAGAACGCCCCCGTCCTCCCATTCCAGAACGGCCTCACCGGAGAGAAGCGCCACCCATTCGTCCCGCTCCTGATCGTACCAGAAACCGGGAGGCGAGGACTGCCCGAAGGAGACGATGCGCTCCACGAGAATTCCCCGATCCGGAAACAGCGGCTCGGCGATCTCTTCCTCCGGAAGGTCACCTTGCTCGATGCCTTTTGTCAGATCCCGGGAAAACTCGAAAAGGTTCCCTCCGGAAAAGACCTTTTTCCCTGAAGCACTCACGAGGGATCTCCCCGCTCCTCCGTACATCCGTCGCGCCTCGAAAATCCCCGAGGGAGACGTTCCCCCTGCAAGGTTTTTCCGCTTTCACCGTGGCGGGCATTCCGGACGATGGTGGGAATGTCCACGGATGCGCCCTGTCCTTTCGCCCCGTCGGTGCGGGGAAAGAGCAGTCCGTCGTCCGGAGGCCCCTGCAGGTCCGTCTCCTCCAGTTCGATACGGCGGCGCTCCCGCCCTCCCCGGTGAGATTCCGCAAGTCTTCCGGAGGGGCACTCCTTGCCTCCGGGCACGAACCCCGCGGCGATGACCGTGATGTGCACCAGCCCCTCCATGGAGGGATCCAGCACATGTCCCCAGGAGATGTTCGCGTCCTCGTCGGCGTACTCGGCCACGACCTGGGCGGCCTGGTTCACCTCCCAGAGGCTGATGTCGGGACCGCTGGCGATATTGAAGAGGATGCCCTTCGCGCCGGAGGCGGGAGTCTCCATGAGAGGACTGCTGACGGCCATGCGCGCGGCCTGGACGGTCCGCTCGGGCCCTTTTCCGGTCCCGATGCCCATAACGGCCGATCCGGCACCGGAGAGCACGGTCCGCACGTCCGCGAAATCCACGTTGACCAGTCCGGGGCGGAGAATGAGGTCGGTGATCCCCGCGACAGCCTGGCGGAGCACTTCATCCACCAGGCGAAACGCATCGGAGAGGGGTGTCTTCTTGTCCACGAGTTCGAGAACGCGATCGTTGGGAATGACGATGAGGGCATCCACTTTTTCCCGGAGTTTCTCGATTCCCTCGGCGGCGTTCTGAGCCCGGCGGCGTCCCTCGAAGGTGAACGGGCGCGTCACCACGCCCACGACGAGAGCGCCCCGCTCCCGGGCGATCTCCGCCACGACGGGGCTGGCCCCGGTTCCCGTGCCGCCTCCCATGCCTGCGGTGACGAACACCATATCCGCTCCGGCAAGCGCCTCGGAAATCTCCCGAACGGATTCCCGCGCCGACTGAAAGCCGATCTCGGGATTGGCGCCCGCTCCGAGTCCCCGAGTGAGCTTCTGCCCCAGAGGAATCTTGATCGATGCCTCGGAACGCTCCAGATGGGGCATATCGGTGTTCGCCGCGAGGAATTCCACACCCGTCACGCCGCTTCGGACGATGTGGTTGAGCGCGTTGGTGTCGGCGTTG
>NZ_JARKPW010000032.1:0-3037 GCF_029975095.1 Aminiphilus sp. | reverse complement strand
AGACTTGCCTACAAACCGATCCGTGAGCGGACCAACGTCACCCTCTACCTTCTCATCGCCTCCATGGGCATGAGCATCGTCATCGAGAATATCTTCGTCGTCACCGTGGGAGGGCGCTTCCGTGCCCTTCCTCCGGTCATTCCCACCGATCCCGTGAACCTCTTCGGGCTCGCCACCACCAGCGCCTTCGACCTCATCTCCCTCGTCGTCGCCGTCATCTGCCTCGGAGGGCTCCAGATCTTTCTCACCCGGACCAAATGGGGGCTCGCCATCCGCGCCGCCGCGTACAACCTGCGCATCGCCGGCCTCATGGGCGTCAACGTGAGCCGCCTCATCTCCCTCGTCTTCTTCGTCGCCGGCGTTCTGGCCGCCGTGGGAGGCATCTTCCTCTCCGTGCGGTACACCCTCTATCCCCAGCTCGGCGGCATCACCATCAAAGCCTTCGTCGCCGCCGTCATCGGCGGACTCGGCTCCCTTCCCGGCGCCGTCGTGGGCAGCCTCATCCTCGGCCTCGCCGAAATGCTCACCGCAGGCTTCATCTCCAGCCAACTCCGGGATCTGGTGGTCTTCTCGCTCCTCGTGATCACCCTCCTCTTCCGACCCACGGGCCTCTTCGGCAAATCCGTGGGCGAGAAAATCTAGAGGGAGGCAGACCATGTCCGCCTACACCGAAGGCATCATCACCCTGCTCATGATCAACGCCATCGCCGCCATGGGCGTGTGCCTCCTCACGGGCTTCACCGGCGTCTTCACCCTCGGACACGCCGCCTACATGGCCCTCGGCGGCTACGCCACCGCCATTCTCACCGTCAAGTATCATCTCCACTGGCTTCCCGCCGTCGTCGCCGGAGGCATCCTCGCCATCGTCGTCGCCTACGTCATCGGCGTTCCCACCCTGAAACTCATGGGCGACTACTACGCCATCGCCTCCATCGGCCTCGGAGAAGCCATCCGGCTCATCCTCGAGAACTGGCAGTCCGTCACCCGGGGCGCCCGGGGCTATCCCGGCATCCCCACCTTCACCACCATGCCCGTCGCCGTGGGATTTTTTCTCGTCCTCGCCTTCCTGCTCTTCTGTCTCCTCCACGGCAGCTACGGCCGCATGTTCAAGGCCTGCCGGGACGATCACATCGCCGCCGCCCTTCTGGGCTACGACACCGCCAGAGTGCGCGTCCTGAGCCTCGTTCTCTCCGCCTTTTACTGCGGCGTCTCCGGAGGACTCCTCGCGGGCTTCCTCTCCTTCATCCAGCCCGTCATGTTCGACATGCTCAAGTCCACCGAACTCACCGCCGTGGTCGTCTTCGGCGGCCTCGGCTCCTTAAGCGGATGCCTCCTCGGCACCACCATCATCACCCTCGTGACCGAACTCTTCCGTCCCATCTCCCAGTACCGCATGCTCATCTACGGAGCCGTCCTCGTGATCATCATGGTCCTGCGTCCCGAGGGCATCATGGGGCAGTACGAATTCGGCCCGAAACTCTTCCGGAAACTCTTCGGAAGAAAAGCCCCCGCGCAGGAGAGGAGGTAGCGCCATGGCCTTCGCCCTCGAACTCGGCGGCGTCAACAAATTCTTCGGCGGCGTCCACGCCGTGAACGACATGAGCTTCATCCTTCAGGAGGGAGAGCTCGCGGGACTCATCGGCCCCAACGGCGCGGGAAAGACCACCATCTTCAACCTCGTCACCGGCGTCTACGACGTCTCCAGCGGCCACATCACCTTCTTCGGGGAGGACATCACCAACCGCAAGACCTACGAAGTGGTGCGCAAGGGCATCGCCCGGACCTTCCAGAACCTGCGCCTCTTCGCCAGCGCCACCGTCCTGGAGAACGTCATGACCGCCTGCCAGCAGCACCACCGCTACTCCTTCCTCGAAGCCTGCACCCATCTCGGGCGCTGGCGCTCCGTGGAACGGGAGATCCGGGACCGGAGCATGACGCTTCTCGAACGGGTGGGACTCGCCGACCGGGCGGACCAGACCGCCACCACCCTTCCCTACGGGCACCAGCGGCGCCTGGAGATCGCCCGGGCCCTCGCCCTGGAGCCCCGGCTGCTCCTTCTGGACGAGCCCGCGGCGGGCATGAATCCCGAGGAAGTGCAGGACCTGAACCGCCTGATCCAGAAGATTCACGCGGACTTCGGCCTCACCATCCTCGTCATCGAGCACCACATGGAGCTCGTCATGGAGATCTGCCCCCACATCGTGTGCATGAACTTCGGCGCGCTCATCGCCGAAGGCGATCCCGAGCACATCCAGGGACATCCCGAGGTGCTCAAGGCCTATCTCGGCGAGGAGGTGGAGGAATAATGGCCCTCCTGGACGTGAAGAATCTCTCCGTGAGCTACGGCGCCATCCGCGCCCTGTCGGACGTGAGCATCGCCGTGGAGGAGCGGGAGATCGTGAGCGTCATCGGCGCCAACGGGGCGGGCAAGTCCACCCTGATGAACGCCGTCATGGGCATGGTGAAGCGCGACAGGGGCGAGGTCTATCTGGAGGGGAAGCTCCTGGCGGAGCGGAGTTTCCAGGTTGTCGCCCAGGGCATCGCCCTCTCTCCGGAGGGACGGAAGGTCTTCGCCCCCCTCACGGTGTACGAGAACCTTCTCATGGGAGCCTTCCCCCGGTCCGACCGGAACAGAATCGCCGAGGACATGGAGTGGGTCTACACGCTCTTTCCCCGGCTCCGGGAGCGCACGGGCCAGTACGCGGGAACGCTCTCGGGAGGGGAGCAGCAGATGCTCGCCATCGCCCGGGCGCTCATGGCCCGCCCCCGGGTGCTTCTTCTGGACGAGCCCTCTCTGGGGCTCGCGCCGATCATCATCAAGGAAATCTTCAAAGAACTCCGGCGCATCAACGAGGAGGGGGTGACGATCCTCCTGGTGGAACAGAACGCCCGCCAGGCACTGTTGCTCTCCCACCGGGCCTATGTGCTCCAGACGGGACGGCTGATTCTCTCGGGAACGTCCAAAGAACTCCTCGCAAATCCAGAGGTGGAGGCGGCCTACCTCGGTGGAAAACCCGCAACGCACTGAAGGAGCCGG
>NZ_JARKPW010000029.1:0-2061 GCF_029975095.1 Aminiphilus sp. | reverse complement strand
GGTGCTGTTCGTCTATTTTTCGACGGTGGCGTAGACGAAATCCAGATCGGCGCCGATGAAGGGGCGGACGATGCCGCTCACACCGGGCTGGGTCATCCAGGCTCTGCGCCGGAGCTGCAGCGGAATCATGGGGGCTTCGTCGAGGAGGATTTTCTCCGCCTCGAAAAGAAGGGCAAGGCGCTTTCCGCGATCCGTCTCTTTCCGCGATGCGGCGACGATGTCGTCGAACTTCTTGCTTCCCCATCCGCTGTTGTTGTGACTGATGTCACTGCCCCAGATTTCGATGTAGGTGAGAGGATCGTCGAAATCTGGACCCCATCCGGAGTACACCAGCTCGTAGTCGGCCTGTCCCTCCTGGAGGAAACGCTGTTTGCGCGTCACGATCTGCACGTTGAAGGTGATGCCGAGCGTTCTCTGGATCTGGTCCTGGAGCGCTTCGGCCATGAGGCGGCACTCTTCCTGGTCCTGGATCAGATAGGTGACGGAGATCTTTGCGGGATCGTCGATGCCGAGGCGGTCCATGGCGGCCTTGAGATGCGCTTTTGCCTTTTCCGGATCCGCTTTCGCCGTGTAGTATTCCAGGGGGTATTCCTCGGCATAGTGCTTTTCCACTCCGGCGACGATGGGAAGGACATAGCGGAGGTTGGGAATGTAGAGTCCCTTCGTGGCGATTTTCAGATATTCCTCACGGTCGATGGCCCAGGCCAGTGCCTTGCGGAAGTCCTTGTCCGCGAGCCATGGGCGTTTCGGGTCCGGACGTACATTGACTTTGATCCAGTCGTCGGCCCCTGTCAGAGAAACCTTGGCTTTCCCCTCGGCGGCGTATTTTTCGTAGAGATTCGAGGGAATGTCCACCATGTCGAGCTCCCCGCTCTCGAAGAGGTTCAGCGCGGTATTCTGTTCGTACACCTGATGGATGACGGCGCGGTCGAGCTTGATGGCATCGCTGTTCCAGTAGCGCGGGTTCTTCTCCAGGATCATGCTCTGCTCGTGCTTCCACTCCTTGATCACGAAGGGGCCGTTGTAGACCATGTGTTCGGCTCCTGTCGCGAAGGCGTCCTTCTCGTGTTCCACCACATCCTGTCGTGTGGGGAGAAAGCACATGAGCTGCAGATAGCCGAGAAGATAGTCCATCGGCTCCACGAGGCGGATCTCGAACGTCTTTGCATCGAGGGCCTTGACGCCCACCAGGGAAGGATCGGTGATCTCGCCTTTGTTGAAGGCCTTGCCGTTCTCGATGCCGTAGGCGGCGAAAGCGTACTCCGCAGCGGTGGCCGGATCGAGAAGGCGGCGGAAGGAATATTCGAAATCGTGGGCCGTCACGGGTTTTCCGTCGCTCCACAGGGCGTCGCGGAGATGGAACGTGTAGACGAGTCCGTCCTCCGAAATTTCCCAGCTTTCCGCCATGCCGGGGAGGACCTTTCCGTCGTGAACGCGGACCAGCCCTTCGAGAATGTGTGTTCCGACGACCGCCGAGGGGATCGAATTGGCCTTTTGCGGATCCAGTCCGGGAATTTCGTACGCCATGGAGAAAATGAATTCTCGTTGTGCGGCTGGGGCGGAAATGGCCAGGCCGAAGAATGCGAGGAGGCCGAGGAAGATGGCGGCGAGAATGTTGTGCAGCGTTTTTCTCACGGGTGACACTCCTTTCTCCACGTTCATGCTGATTTCTCCGTGAAAGGAAACGTCTCAGGAAAGCTCGAGCAGTTCTTTCGGTGTTCTCGTGAGAATGGTCACCCCCTCGCTTTCGACGGAAACGGAGTCCTCGATGCGCACGCCTCCCCACCCTTTCAGATACACGCCGGGTTCGACGGTGACGACACATCCTTTTTCGAGAATTTTCGTGCACCGTACGCTCATGAACGGTTCCTCGTGAATATCCAGGCCGACGCCGTGGCCGAGTCCGTGGGAAAAGGCGTCGCCCAGACCGGCGGAGACGATCACGCTTCGGGCGGCTGCATCGACCTCCCGTCCGGGCACGCCGGCTTTGATGGCTGCGATTCCGGCTTGTTGGGCCTCCAGGACGAGGTTGTACAGTTCTTTTTGACGCGGTGCGGCTTT
>NZ_JARKPW010000241.1:0-2580 GCF_029975095.1 Aminiphilus sp. | reverse complement strand
TTGTCGCAAAGGTGTTGACATCCCTGCCGCAGCTCGATATACTATGCCTCGCGTCGGTGGGCATGGGGGCGGATAGCTCAGCGGAAGAGCACCTGCCTTACAAGCAGGGGGTCGTTGGTAAAAAAGAAAATCGTTGCAACCACTGGGTTCCCGATGAGGGAGCCCTTTTTTTGTGCTCCTGCCAAGGTTTTTTGAACCACTTCGGCGGTTTCCGAAACTCCAGGGCAATTGTCAAGTTTTCCGTAGCGCTCCGAGAGGGGCGCTTTTTTCGTGTTCCGAAAGATCGCAGTATCTTCATCAGATGTCGCTCACGACGAACCTCGTTTTATCCTTCCTGTTTTTTGTCACCTCTCTTCCCTCTGCTCGTGCCTTTTCGCGGGTTCTCTCTTGCTGGAGAAACCGATGCCACATCCTCCTATCGTAGAACTTCCCCGCGTGTGGACCTTTGTATCTGCGCGAAAGCTCTGCAATCGGGTAGTATTTCCCTGTAATAAAGCAGCGGCGAACAATAATTTCCTCCGGACCGTCTCCGAAAAAGCTCTGTGAGAGCTGTAGCCAAATTGCGGCGAGGAGCCCGCACGGCTGGAGGACGGATTTCACCTTCCCCTCTTCAATTCCTCGGAAGACAACGACGGGCTTTTCGCTCAGCTCCTCGTTAAACAGCCTTACGAGACAGCGATACATCGCGTCTCGCAGCGATAGCGACGGTTCAAACGGGATGGAGTACGCCTTGAGCCCCTCCGCGCACAAGACGTATCGCTTATTGTCGCGGTCGTGGCGTATGTACTCGTGCAGTGGCTCTCCGTCTTCATACATCGCCACCAGGTTCATAACGGCTCGCACTTTTGCAGCCTCGGTCGTCCACAAGCTCAGGGGCTCAAGTCGAGCCACTCCAGGCTCCCCTCGAAGGTCCACGCTTGGGTGGGCAACGAGACATCCAAATTCGTTCGCGAAGGTGAGAGTGCTTTGCTCGTCCGACAGCTCAGAAAACCTCACGAAGAGCGGCGTTTTTCGGCTATCGACAAAGGCGTTGCGCGCATGTGTGAGCCCTCCCTGCGGCAGCAGCAGCGGAAAGCGTCTCGCCGACCAACGGTCAGCATCAACATCCTCGTATCCTCGCGGGATGGCGATGACCTTTACACTTCGGGCTTCGCCGCGCAACGAAGCCTTGCAGGGAAGCACCTCCTCCAGCCGTAGCTCAGTCCCTGCGTCCACGAGCCGGAAACCTTTTTCCGGAACCGGGTTGAAGAAACAGGGCTCGATGGGCGCATCGAGGAACTCCCCGTCGTTTGGAAACGCCTTCACGCTTGCACCTCCAAAAGTGACCAAATCTTATGCTGCATTATACGTGCTAGTACGCCACAATGCAAGCCGAAAGGAGGTGGGGCTCGGTGCGGACCGTTATTGAAAGGCTGCTTGCAGAAAAGGGGCTGTCGGTCCATGCGTTTCATCGACGTGTCGGGGGAAACAGGACGCATGTGTATCAAGCGGTGCGTGGATTTTCTCGTGCGACAGTGCCTCAGCGCGAGAAGATCGCCGAGGCGCTCGGAACTTCCGTTGATGTGCTGTTCGACGAGCGCGGGATAGCGCGATGCGCGAAATAAAAAAACGCCGCTCTCCCGTTGCAGCGGGAAAGCGGCGCAAAAGCTTCCCGGCAGCGAACCGGGAGAAGGGGGAGGTTCTCCTATGGAAAGTATAATCCGAAAACGTTGGTACGGCAATCGCGGAAAGATCGTGCTCGAACTCCGCGGCGAGGCGTTGATCAAGCACGAGCGAAGCAAGGACCGCCTCCGCGTCCTCGGAGGCAAGGGGCACGCCATCGATGAATCAATGCTCCAGGAGGCACTCCGCCTTGGGGCGAAGGTGCTTTACATCAACGAAGACTCGCGGCGCCTCGTGTGGCGTGCGGACCTCCGGGACATAAAACCGGACGTGCGGACCATCGCAGGGATACGGCGGCGTTGCTTTGACCTCCGCTTCTTCGAGCTGGTCGAAGGCGTGGAGCACGCGCCGGAATGGTGGTACGTCAAGCGACCACCAAAGCGGCTAGAGCCTGCGCAGTTGGGGTTGTTCTGATGCGTCCGCCAATCGACATCGCACCTCGCGCTCTCCTGGAGCGGATTCGTCAGAACCTCCCGAGAGAGATCCTCGACCGTCCGCGTTTTGCCCTGTGGAAGCTCACCGCAGAAGGGCGCAAGCTCCCGCTCCGTGCTGATCGAACGGCGTGCGCGAGCTGCACAGATTCCTCGACGTGGGTGAGTTTTGACGCGGTAGCCGCAGCACTTCGGGGCGGGGAAGGCATTCTCTTTGCGCTCGGCGACGGCATCGGCGGGCTCGATCTGGATGATGCCCTTCCGCTCTCCAGCGAGGGACGACTTTTCCTCGGTCATTTGGACTCTTACACCGAGGTTTCCCCAAGCGACACCGGGCTCCACGTGCTCTTTGGGCACACCGGGGAGCTTGCCTCTCGTCGGAGGGGATCGGTGGAGCTCTACTTCCGAAGCCGTTTTTTCACGATCACCGGAGACGTGCTCGAAGGTCGCCGGCGATTTCGGAACGCGGACATTGGAGTGCGGCGCA
>NZ_JARKPW010000238.1:0-6647 GCF_029975095.1 Aminiphilus sp. | reverse complement strand
TTTTTGCGGCCCTCGGCGGATGTACGCGAACTGTGGGGTCGCTCTGCGGTTCCGCTGGAAACAGAGGATTGCGCAATTGCTTCGGCGAGGTGCCGGTGCAACGTCCCGAGACGACGCAGCGCTTTGCCGGGGGGGTCCTTTTTTGGGGAAGGAACGCTCTGGAGACACACCCCCATGTAGTGCCCCTTCTGCGGGAGATTCGGCGACGAGGCGGCGAAGTCGCTTCCGTGGAAATCCGGAAAAGCGTCACCGCAGCCTTTGGAGACCGTTTTTGGAGAGTGCGCCCCGGCGGTGACGCCTTTCTCGCCGCTTTTCTGTGTCGTCGCCTTGTGCTGGAGGGACGCTGTTCGCCCACCTGGAGTACCCGCGCTCGGAACGCTGCGGCTTTTTCGGCTTTTCTGGCCGGCCTGGACGAGGATATGCTCCTCGAAAATGCAGGAATGCCTCGGGAGGAAGCAGCGGAGTTGCTTGCGTGGCTTTGTCGCTTCCTCCCGGTGACGCACTACGGTGGATACGGAATGCAGCGCTACCTCTCGGGACACCTTCAGTTCTGGTGGCTCGGCGCCCTGGCGGTGTTGTTGGGTGCCTTCGAGAGTCCGGGAGGCGGTGTCGTTTTCGGCAAAGACGAATCCGCGCTGTTTCCGAAAGAGTTTCTCCCGCTTTTTCCGCTGGAAAGGCGCCTGCCCATTGCCGCCTGGTTCAGGGAACTGCCCCGTTGCAGTCCTCCCGTGGAACTTCTGGTGGTGACCTGCGCGAATCCTCTGCGTCAGAGTCCTCAGAGTGAGAGTCTGGCTCGGGCGTTCCGGAACATTCCCTTCAAGGTCTGTGTGGACCATGTCCTCACCGAAACCGCCGCCGCGTGCGATCTTGTTCTTCCCGCGACGACCTTTCTCGAAGAGGGCGGCGATTGGCGTGGTTCCTACTGGCACAACTATCTTGTCCGGAGCGAGCAGGTTTTCTCGCCCCGGGGGCAGGCCTTGTCGGACGTGAGGATTTTCTCTGGTTTCGCCGAGGCGTTGGGCCTTACGGTAGACCTTGAGGAGCGCAAGCATCTCATGGATGCGCGACTTCTCGCCGACACGCGGCTGGAGTGCGTCGGCGAGGGGCTTTACAGGTGGGATGAGCCGGAATTCTGGAGATCGGAGGATGCCTGTGCGTCGCTTCCGCTGGAGCTTCCTCAACGTGGGGATGACGGCACAGCTCTGTCTCGGGAAGACATGACGCTCTCTTCGATGCCCGATGTCGTTCCCGAGACGGAGGACCGGAGGCATGTTCCGCTTCGGCTTGTGACGGTTCACGTGGCGGCGTACACGAACGGCCAAAGTCGACATGTGAGAGGTCTCCCGGATCTGCCGGAATGTCGCATGGCTCCCGACGAGGCCGGGGAGCGCGGATTTTCCGGGGGAGAGCGTCTTCTGTTGCAGGGAGAAAACGGTGAGGGCAATGTGGAGGTTCACCTTGTGGTCGATGCCTCGCTCGGGAGAGGGTACGTCATTCTTCCCCAGGGACTTTCGGGAGTGAATAGCCTCACGAAGGCTCTGGTGAGCTCCGGATACGGTGCTCCCTATGCGGAGAGCCGCGTGATCGTCACAAGGCCGAAGGGTGCGTCCGCCCGTGCATGAACTCTCGCTTGTGGAAGCACTCTGCAAGGAACTGCTGCAACAGGGACAGGAACAGGGATGGGCTACAGTCACCCGGATTGTCCTCCGGGTGGGAGAGATGCGTCAGGTGGTTCCCGATGTGCTCTTGTTCTGTTTCGACGTGGCCTCAAAAGGGACGATTCTCGAAGGCGCCGTTCTCGACATCGTTCCTGTCCCGCTTCTCTGGACGTGTCGGGAGTGCGGGAATGTTTGGCCCGGTGATGCCGCATGCGCACTTTGTCCGAACTGTGGAGCCGTTCGGACGGAGCTGCGGGAGGGCATGGAACTGGAAATCGATTTTGTGGAAGTCGAAGATTCCGAGGAAAGACCCGAAGAGGCGACGAAGGAGTGTCGATCATGCCGAGACTGGTAAACATTCGGCGGTCCGTCTTCGAGGAGGACCGGCGGAACGCTGCGGCTGTCCGGGAAGAACTGGGACGGCGGGGCGTGCTTCTGGTGAATCTCATCGGTTCTCCCGGCGCAGGAAAAACCACGCTGCTGGAGGCGACGCTGCGGAAAAATACGGAACGGCCGGAGGCGCGCCGTTTTCGGTGTGCCGTCATCGAGGGGGATGTAGCCACGAGCCGCGACGCGGAGCGCATCGCCGCTCTCGGTGTCCCCTCGGTGCAGATCAACACCGAGGGAGGGTGTCACCTGGAGGCGCATCTCGTCCGAAAAGCTCTCGGTGCGCTGCCGCTGGACGAGGTGGATCTTCTCTTCGTGGAAAACGTGGGCAACCTCGTCTGTCCGGCGGAGTTCGATCTCGGCGAGGATTTCAAGGTCGCTGTCTCCAGCGTTCCCGAGGGAGACGACAAGCCGCTCAAATATCCGCATCTCTTCCATCTGGTTCGGGCGGTAATTCTCACCAAGATGGATCTCGCGCCTTACGTCCGTTTTTCTCCCGAGCGCTTCTGGGGCGACGTGGAGAAGCTCAATCCCTCGGCACGGCGTTTTCTGGTCGATTCCATCCAGGGGGATGGGCTGGAGGAGTGGCTTTCCGGGCTCGACGAATGGCTTGAGGAGAAACGACGCCGATGACCGAAAAAATGCGCGTACCCGGCACAGCCGGGATGGATCTCCGAAATGCCCTGAACCCGCGTCAGGAGGAGGCGGTGCGTTATTGCGACGGACCTCTCCTCGTGCTCGCCGGCGCAGGGAGCGGCAAGACGAAGGTGCTCACGTCGAAGATTGCGCATCTTGTCTCTCAAGGGGTTCCTCGGGAACGCATTCTCGCCGTGACGTTCACCAACAAGGCCGCCGCGGAGATGCGCGACCGGGTCGCAAGCCTTCTGGGAGAAGGATCCGGAGTCTGGGGGAAGCGCTCGCTGCAGATCGGGACGTTCCATGCCTTCGGTCTCCGTTTCCTTCTGCGTTCGGGAGACGTTTTGGAGAAAAGAGGCTTCCGACGGAACTTTGTGATTTTCGACCGCAACGACACGCGGTCCCTGGTGAAGGAACTGCTTGCCGCCCAAGGGAATGTTCCGGCGGGCGGGCAGGAGAAGGAAGACATCGGAGGCATTCTGGAACTGTTTTCCCGTGCGAAGAACGAAGGAGACGTGCGAACCCTCGAACCGGTGGGATTGCGTGCCGCCATGAGGGAACTTTTCGACGCCTATACCGGTGCGCTTCGGGCGCAGGGAGCGCTCGACTTCGACGATCTCCTGCGACTCCCGCTGCACCTCCTCGCCACGGACGAGGAGGTACTCCGGAGGGAGCGAGGTTCCCTCGACTGGGTGCTTGTGGATGAATACCAGGATGTGAACCGCCTTCAATATCTTCTGCTCCGCATGCTCGTCGGACGCGAGGGACACATCATGGTCGTGGGCGATCCGGATCAATCCATCTACGGATGGCGTGGGGCGGACATGCGCATGATTCTCAACTTCGAGCGCGATTTTCCCGGAGCGAAGGTGGTGGTGCTCGATCAGAACTACCGCTCCTCCGCGACGATCCTCAAGGCTGCCAATGCGGTGATCCGAAACAACAACGCCAGAAAAAACAAGGATCTTTGGACGGTTCGGGACGGAGGCAATCCCCTTCACCTTCTTCTCGGAGGCAGTGAACGTCAGGAAGCGCTCTTTGTCGCGGAGGAGACGGAACGTCTGCGTAACGAGGGATACCGATACGGCGATGTGGCGGTTCTCTATCGCATGAACGCCCTGAGTCGCGTCTACGAGCAGGCATTCCTCGAAGGCGGCATTCCCTATCGGGTTGTTCGCGGGACGGCTTTCTACGAGCGAAAAGAAATCAAGGATGTACTCGCCTTTCTTCGTCTCGCCGTGAATCCGAGGGATCGTCTTTCCCTTTTCAGGGTGGGAAACATCCCTCCCCGGGGGCTCGGCAAAAAGGGGTTGGAATCCCTCGCGGAGACCCTCGAAAAAACCCGAGAAGGAGACGACGCCTTTCTCTGGGAAAGACTGGAGGAGACCGGAGCCGGATTGCGCGGCAAGGCCGGCGAGGGGGTCCGTACTCTGGCACGGCACATGCGGAACCTTGGAGAGCGGAAGAACGCCGTGGGAGAAGCCATCCGCTATGTGATGGACGCTCTTGAATACGCGGCCTTTCTTCGGGAGACTGAACCGGAGAATTGGGAGGAGCGGGAGGAGAACGTGTTCGAGCTTCTTTCAGTGATTCCTTCGGAGGGGACACTGGAGGAGTTCCTCGGGGAGGTGGCGCTCTTCACGGATCTGGATCGCCGGGAGGACGGTTCCGAGGATGCGGTGAACCTGCTCACGCTCCATGCGGCGAAGGGACTGGAGTTCCCCGTCGTCTTTCTCGTGGGAATGGAGGAAGGCATTTTTCCGCATGCCCGCTGCATCGAAGAGGAAAACGGCATCGAGGAGGAGCGGCGGCTCTGCTATGTGGGGATGACAAGAGCGGAGGAGCGCCTCTATCTGTCGGGAGCTCGTTCCCGGGTGCTCTTCGGGACAGTGCAGCGGAACGGATTTTCTCGGTTTCTCTGGGAGATTCCCGACGAATGCAGAACGATGGAGAACCGCAAGGAGGAGAGCGTCCATGGTGGTCGTCGGTTTGACCGGAGACGTCGGGGCTGGTAAGAGTACCCTCGCACACCTCTGGAGCGGGATGGGGGCGACGGTGGTGAGTGCCGACGCGATCGTGGCCCGGCTTTGGAATTCGCCGGACATCCTCGACGCGGTGCGGAAGCGCCTGGGGCCCGATGTCTTCGACGAAGAGGGGCGCGTGCGGCGTTCTGCTGTAGCGGAGCGCGTTTTTGCCGACGACGAGGCCTATCGGTGGCTCAACGGACTGTTTCATCCCCCTGTTCTTGAGGAGATGGAGCGGCTCGTGAGCGCCGCTTCCCGGTGGGTCGTGGCGGAGATTCCCCTCCTTTTCGAGGTGGGAGTGCCCTGGTGGATGGATCTGGTCGTGTTCGTCACGGCTCCCGAGGAAGTTCGGGCCGCAAGGAACGAATATCGGGGCATCGGCAGGGAGGCGCTTTTGCTTCGGGAACGACGACTCCTGTCTTCGGAGGAGAAAAAGGCACGTTCCCGTTTCGTTCTCGAGAACGGAGAGGATCTGGAGACCTTTCGTCGAAAAGGCAACGCCTTGGGGCTGCTCTTGCGCGGCATGGCGGAACTGCTCTCGGTGGAGTGTGCCTGCGCGTCCAGGGAGGAAGCGCTTTCCCTGGCCCGTATGCTCGTTCGGGAGAATCTTGCCGCCTGCACGCACGTTGTTCCGGTGGAGAGCGTTTTCCGGTGGAAGAGTGTGGTCGAAACCGAGGCGGAACACCTGCTCGTGGCGACGACCACGGAAAAGCTTTTTCCGGTACTTCGGGAGCGGCTTCTCGCCGCGCATTCCTACGAGCTTCCGGTGATCACCGCCCGGGAAGTGCGGCGGGGAAACGCGGCGGCACTCGAATGGATCGTTCGCTCCTGCGCCGCTTCGACGGAACTCTCATGAAGGTCATAACCAGCCACATCGGCTCGGATTTCGATTCTCTGTCAAGCATGGTTGCGGCGTCCAGACTCTACGAGGATGCGGTGCTCTGTTTCGCCGGATCGGCGACCCGGAATGTGCGGGAGTTCCTGAAACGGTTCGGTTTGCGCTGGCAGGTCCTCACGCCGCGAAAGATCGACCTGGATTCAGTCTCGATGCTGGTGTGCGTGGATGTGCGCGCCGCTTCCCGCATCGGCCCTTTCGCGTCCCTCCTCGGAAAGAAGAACATCGACGTACACGTGTACGACCATCATCCTCCCGTTCTCGATCCCATTCCGGCGTCGTTTTCCCTGATCGACTCTGTCGGAGCCACCACGACACTTCTCGTGGAGGTGCTTCGGGAGCGAGGCGTCTCCATCTCCCCTCAGGAAGCGACGCTTTTTGCCATGGGAATCTACGAGGACACGGGGGCGCTCACCTTCGGCGCCACCTGCCGGAGAGATTACGAGGCCGTGGCGTATCTCCGGGAGCTCGGTGCAGACATGACTATGATTCCTTCGCACATCGAGATCGCCCTCAATGCCGAGGAGCGAGGCTTGCTGGACGCTCTCGTGGAGAGTGCGAGAGAGCGCTACATCCGTGGCGCCAAGGTGGTTTTCGCCGATGCACGCATTGGAAGATACGTGGACGGTCTCTCTTTGTTTGTGCACCGGCTCCGGGACTACTACGACGCCGACGTGGCCCTCGCCGTCGTGGGCATGGAGCAGCGTACCTACGTAGTGGGACGGAGCAGGGAAGGTGTTCTGGACATGGCGGCATTTCTGGGAACCCTCGGCGGCGGGGGGCACGCCCAGGCGGCGTCGGTGACGCTCACCGCGGTGAAACCCGAGGACCTGCTCCCCGAACTGGAGCACCGCATCGAGGAGTGCGTCGAACCCTCCCTTCTTCTTCGGGATGTGATGAGCAGCCCCGTCATGGCCGTTTCTCCGGGAGTTTCCGTGGACGATGCCTACCGGGTTATGATACGGTATGGACACGCTGCCCTGCCTCTCGTGGAAGAGCATGTTCTCGTGGGGATCATCACCCGGAAGGACCTCGACAAAGCCCGGC
>NZ_JARKPW010000167.1:0-6793 GCF_029975095.1 Aminiphilus sp. | reverse complement strand
AGCGCCATGGAAAAGCATTGCCGAGGAGGAAGATCTCTTTTGCACTTTTCGACCACGCTCTCATAGCATCATGCAACCTGCCATCGTTTTGCCGACATCATCTCGCTTTTTGAACCGCCCAGCCTTTCTGGGAAGCACTGTCGTAATAGGTGTCTCCGCTCGCAACCGCGCAACTGTTCGCTCCCCAAATCTGGAGCCCTTCATTTTTAACAATTTCTCCGAGCTTCCCTTGCACATCGCTCTCGGTCACGGCAACACAAACGAATATCCCGCTGCTGTCATCGCTGACGATACCATATTTCGTATTCGCCAATTCCTTATCCACATAGGTCTTCAAATTGTCCAATGTCGCCGCTTTCCCATCGCTCCAAAGCATCATGGCACCGGCCTTCATGGTCCGCAAGTCGGAAACGATCTGCGTTGCCTTCGCTTTTGCAGCGCCACCACCCATGAGAAGCATCATGCTTCCCGCGAGAATACCGATAATGACGATAACAATGAGCAGTTCAACCAGAGTGAAACCAGGAGCCTTCTTGACTCGTCCTGTTTTTTTCCGATTTTTTTCCATTTTTGCTTCGCCTCCCACAATTTTTTGATGGCTTTATTTTTTGAGATCTCTGATTGCGCTTACCCGTCATTAAAAACACCAATTAGGCCGTCTTGAAAAAAAGAATATTTTCGCTTTTTCTCACCGCCTCCTTTTTGCGTCTGATACATAAAAATAAACCCCGCTAAAGCATCGTTTGGATCGCACCAATAATAGGAAGGAAAATAGACAGTGCCACAATAGCGACGATACCACCCACGAAAAGGATGAGTACAGGCTCCAGCACTGAGGTGAGCTTCGACACTTTCTCGTCCAATTCCATTTCAAACCAGTCCGCGATTTTGTTCAGCATCTCCTCCAGGTGTCCGGTCTGCTCGCCGACGGTAATCATGTGCGCCACCATAAGCGGAAAAATCTTCTCTTTTTTTGCGGTTTCACCGAGAGGCGCACCTTTCCGTGCAGCTTCGCGGATATTGAGGAAGGCCGAGGCGACACGCGTGTTGTCGGCAACCTCGGCGGTCATCGTCAGACCGGACAGTATGGGCACCCCCGCCTGGACGAGTGACGCGAGAGTCCTCATCGAACGAGCCATAATTGCCTTCTGAAGAATATCTCCAGTGATGGGAAGACGCAGCTTCATTCTGTCCACATAGGGACGAGCTTTCGGAAAACGATTCAGAAGAAACAAAAAAAAGAACAAAAGCAACACGACACTCGCAAACATATACCATCTCTGTTTCATAAAACTAGACAAAGTGAATACAAAACGAGTCAGGCCTGGCAATTCTCCTCCCATCTGGTGAAAAACCGCCTCGAACTTGGGAACAATAAACGTCACGAGTATGTAGAGGACGAGAACGGCAAAAAAAAGCACGACCGACGGATAGGTGACAGCCGAGGTGATCTTTCGACGAAGCGCCTCCTGTTTTTCGAGAAAGAGCGCGAGACGGCTCAACGTCGTATCGAGAAGCCCCCCCTCTTCCCCCCCCTGAACCATGGCCACCATGAGCGGAGGAAATTCTTTGCGGGTCTTCATTGCAGCTGAAAGAGACCATCCTCCGTCAAGCAGTTTTTTTACCTGACCTATGGAGGCCGCAAGGCGCCTGTTCGACGTCTGATCCTTGAGAATATCCAGCGAGGAGGAGAGAGTCATTCCGGATCCTACCATAGTGGCAAGCTGACGAACAAAAATGGCCTTGTCTTTCGTAGCCACGGTGGAAATCAACTCAAGCCTGGATTTCCAGGCAAGGAGAGTCTTCGACAGACTTCCCTCACCCGCGGAAGCAGTCTCACCGCCGACGGTTTTCGATACGGAAATGGGGAACAAACCCTGTGATCTCAGCCACGCCACTAGACTCGCCTCATCCGATGCCTGACGAGTCCCTTCAACGACTTTCCCCATTCCCGAGCGGGCTCGATAACTGTAGAGAATGACACTGCCTCCTTCATCACCATATCGGCATTTTCCATTTATTATTTACTTTGATTCTAGTCGAGGAGTTTAAAGCTTACAATAGGTCTTGAGTTTCATTTTTCCTAACGTTTCTTTACATTGCATCGAACACAAGGCGTTCAAGGTCTTTGGGTTCATATGCATGCGACATCGCCTGTTCAAGGAGGAGCCTCCCCTCCCGCACAAGACGGGCGAGATCCTGGTCCATACTGTGCATTCCCAAAGCAGCACTGGTCTGGAGGATACTTTTGAGCTGTCCTGTCTTGCCTTCGCGAATGCAGTTCCGGACGGCCGGATTTGCGAGAAGAATCTCCGTGGCGGCCATACGACCGCCGCCCGGTAAGGCGATGAGCTGCTGGGAGCAGACTCCCACGAGGGCGTTGCTCACTTGTAAGCGGACCTGCTGCTGTTGATGAGGGGGAAAGACATCGATGATCCGATCCACGGTCTGGGCGGTATCGGGAGTATGAAGAGTAGCAAGGACAAGATGTCCTGTCTCTGCGGCGGTGACGGCCGCTGCCATCGTTTCCAGATCACGCAGTTCTCCGATGAGAATCACATCCGGGTCCTGCCGCAAAGCGCGACGGAGAGCCTCTCCGAAACTTTCCGTATCGGTACCTACCTCTCGCTGGTGGATCATGGCCCGTTCGGACACGAAAAGATATTCAATCGGATCCTCGATGGTCACGATGTGACAGCGACGGGTCATGTTAATCTGCTGCACCATCGCGGCAAGCGTCGTACTCTTCCCACTCCCTGTGGGACCAGTAACGAGAAAAAGTCCGCGGAGCCGCCTTGTCATGTCCTCCAGACACTCCGGAAGCTGCAACTGTTTCAGGCTTCGAATACTGCTCGTGATGAGGCGTAAGGCTATCGTGACATTTCCTCTCTCAAAGTAGCAGTTGCCTCGAAACCGAACGGGTTCCACCGGTGCGTCGAAGGAAAAACTGAAATCCAATTCCTTCGTTTCTTTAAGATGATCGATCTGTACTCGCGAAAGCAATTCCCCGGCGAAACGCCAGATATCCTCCACGGTGAGGGGAGCAACATGAGTCGCAAAATGAAGCTGGCCGTCGAGGCGAAAGGCGGGGGGGAAACCGACACCGAGATGGAGGTCACTGGCATTCTTACGAGCCATTTCAGACAGAAGTGTTGCGATGGAAGGTTGCATGCACTGTCGTCCCTTCTTTTCATCCTCATTCCCCGGAAGCCATCACGCCATGGAAACCTGGAGAACCTCCTCCAGGCTCGTCTCGCCCTGGAGAGCTTTCCGCAGTCCCTGCTCCCGAAGACTCCGCATGCCTCCTTCCAGCGCTTTTTTTCGCAGAGCCACCGCCGATTCTCCCGACACGACGCTCCTCTTCATTGTGTCATCCATGACCATAATTTCGAAAATCGCCGTTCTCCCCCTGTATCCCGTTCCCCGGCAGGAAGGGCATCCCACGGCCCGCCACACAGGGATATCCGCGATCAGGCCGAGACTGGCCGCAAGAGATTCCGAAAGCGCATAGCGTTCTTTGCACTCCGGACAAAGTTTGCGAACGAGACGCTGCGCGATCGTCGCAACGAGAGAGGATGCCACGAGAAACGGCGCGATACCCATATCCACCAAGCGCACAATACTGCTGGGTGCATCGTTCGTGTGCAGCGTAGAGAGAACCGTGTGTCCCGTCAGCGCCGCCCGTATGGCCATTTGGGCGGTAACGAGATCCCGGATCTCTCCCACCATGATCTTGTCGGGATCCTGCCGGAGAATGGAACGGAGACATTCCGCAAAGGAAAGCCCTGCCTTCTCGTTCACATGCACTTGATTGATACCCGAGATAGTGTACTCCACGGGGTCTTCAACAGTGACGATGTTCACCTCCGGCTTGTTCAGACGCTCCAGCATCGAGTAGAGCGTCGTACTCTTTCCGCTCCCCGTGGGGCCCGTCACGAGAAGAATACCGTGGGGAACGTTCAGCAGCTCTTCGATGAGTTCCTTGTCGTCAAGCTCGAAACCGATACGGTCCAGACCAACCATAGTATTGCTCTGGTCGAGAACGCGGATGACGACCTTTTCTCCGTAGACGGTGGGAAGAGAGGAAACACGAAGATCGATCCGATGTTCCAGGATCTTGATAATGATCCGCCCATCCTGGGGACGCCTTTTTTCGGCAATGTCCATGCTCGCCATGATCTTGACCCGGGACACCACCGCCGGATGCAATCCCCTGGGATATTCGAGTGCGTCGAAGAGAGCACCGTCCACGCGAAAGCGCACCCTGCTCGACCGTTCATGCGGTTCGAGATGCAGATCCGAGGCACCTTCTCTCACGGCCTGCTCCAGCATGTTGTTCACCAGCTTGACAACAGGTGCTTCCTCCGCCCCGACTCCATCCATCCGGGTGGTGAGCTCCGTTTCGACAATACCCTGCGAGGCCATGACCTCGATACCCGCATCGGTGAAGGTCTCCTGCACTATGTACGCCGTATCCAGGGCACGGCGGATCTCCGTCGGCGTCGCAAGGTTCATCTCCACTTCCATGCCCGTGAGCATGCGCAGTTCATCCAGGGCGAAGACGTTCAAGGGGTCACTGATGGCAACCGTAAGGAGATCGGAACCGGAAACCGACATGGGGAAAACTTCGAGACGACGAGCTATCTGCTCGGGAACCAGGCGGAGCGCTTCCGGCATGGGTTTGAAGCGAGAAAGCGAAACCAGGGGTTTTTTCAACTGTTGCGCCAGAGCCCCTGCAAGATGACGCTCCGTCACCCATCCGTTCTTGATGAGAACTTCTCCAAGGCGACTGTGTGTCAGCCGCTGTTCCTCCAACGCCCTTTGCAATTGGGATTCCGAAATGGCACCCGCCTTGACAAGAAGATCCCCAAGTCGGATTTTCTCCATGGTCATGCCTGCCCCCTTTATTGTCACTCCCCCATTGTACAAAAAAAAGACCCCTTGGGGGCATTTCTCAATGCCCAGGTGGGGTATCGCCGAAAGTAAACATGTCTCTCGGGACACGCAGTTTCTCAACAAAACACGAAACAACCTTCGAACTGCAGCCGCTCATCCGCCGCTCTCCAAGAACATCTTCGTAGACGGGAATCGGACTAGAAGTGAGAACGATGACTCGTGCTACGTGGATTTTTTGTGGAGTCGCTACAGTCGCCGAATCGCGCTGATCCGCACCATCTTCCTCGTCTCAGCATTCTTCGCTCGCTTTCCGCCTTCACGTTTCCCTACATGCGGCCGTTTCCTTTCGGGACACGTTTTCCCACGGTTTTCCGGAACGACGTCGCACAGTGTGTCAACAAAAAACAAATCCCTAGAAAAGCAGTAGCCGTCGGGGTTTGTGCATCTCCCGACGGCTACTGCTTAATGGTTGGTGGAGGGAACGCCGACCTACCGCAAAACAGTCTCAAAGCTCGCGCTCCTCGTAACTCTTTGATAATAAATTGGGTCGTTCGTCAATAGCTGACACCAAAACATTTAAGCAGCCTACTGCTCTTTGAAAAATTGTTTCTCATAGGCGACAGGGAAGAGATAACCAAGCCTCTTCTGCCGTCGCTGCCGATTGTAAAAGATTTCGATGTGCGTTGTGATCTGCCGTATAGCTTCCTGCCGGGTTTCGTAACGGCGATGATGAACGAGTTCGTTTTTCAGCACACCCCAAAAACTCTCAATGGGCGCGTTGTCATAGCAGTTCCCCCGACGGCTCATTGATGCCCGCATTTTGAACCGGGCAAGGAGTTTTCGGTAGCCCGCGGCACAGTACTGACTGCCACGGTCGGAATGATGAATCAAACCAGCCGCAGGCCTCTTGGCAGTGACAGCGCGAAACAGTGACTGGGAGACCAGATTCTTTGTCATGCGTTCTCCCATGGCGTAGCCCACAATCTCTCCGGTAAAAAGATCCTTGTGACCGGCAAGATATAACCAGCCCTCGGCTGTGGGGATGTAAGTGATATCCGTTACCCAGACTTGATTCGGGGCCTCCGTGACAAAGTTTTGTCCTAAAAGATTTGTGGCAACCGGCAGCTTGTGGTTTGAGTTTGTGGTTGCCTTGAACTTTTTGACCTGTTTGCAGCGAAGCCCCAGTTTCCTGCGAATCCGTTTGATCCGGTGAACTCCAATGTGAACGTCGTGGCAGGCAAGCTCTTTCTGCAGACGTTCCGGACCGTAGGTTTCTTCCGTTCTTTTATGAGCCGCTATAATTTCGAGTTCGAACCGTTTTTCCTCTTGATTCCGGGGAGAATCCGGTCGTTTCAGCCAGGCGTAGTAGCCACTGGTTGAAACCTCCAGAACCCGACATAGCTGAGGAATCGGATACTTCGGTCGAAACCGCCTGATTACCGCGTACCGGACAGCGACTCCCGGGCAAAGTACACGGCGGCTTTTTTAAGATATCGCGCTCCTGTTTTACTTGAGCAAGCTCTCGTTTGACGCGCTCAAGCTCCTCCTCAACCTGCGTGAGGGGGCGCTGCTCGCCGCCAATATCGGAAAGTTTTCCGGCCTTGTACGCTCTCACCCAGTTTTCCAGGGTCGACTTGGGCAGGGAGAGTTGACGCGATGCTTCATATGCGGTCAGGCCGCCTTCAATGATCATGTTGACGGCTTCATGCCGAAATTCTTTCGAATAGCGACCGCTCGTTGCGTTCTTTGCCATTCAGACACCTCCGTTTTGGTTGGATAGTAACTTTGGTGTCCGATATTTTCAACTTACCTCAGTGTCGCCTCTGCGGTTTTCAATGATCTGCTTTGCCTGACCTGTTTTAGCCATAGAGCCCCATTACCATCCCATCTCAGTAGT
>NZ_JARKPW010000235.1:0-38180 GCF_029975095.1 Aminiphilus sp. | reverse complement strand
AGGATTTCGTATGAGTGTCCGTTTCGATCTGAGGCCGGAGAGATATCGCAGCAAAGCCCAGCAACGGCAGTCGGGGCGCCCAGGACTGGTGCTCGCGGTCCTGTTCGCGGTGTTTCTCGCTCTCGCTCTCGGAAACACGCTGCTCGGCTATTTGCGGTTGGAGTCCCTCAGGAACGAGGCGGCCTCCGTCTCGGAGCGGATGTTTTCCCTGGAGCGGCAGGCGAAGGAGCTTGATAGAGAGCTGCAGCGACTGCAACAGCAGGAAAAACTCCACGCGGAGGTGCTCTCCATGGTGCGCGAGGACATTCCCTCCCTGGAATTTCTGGCGGCCCTCGAAGCATCTCTTCCCGGAACGGTGTGGGTGGACCGGGTCTCCGTCCGGCCCGGGCGTGCGGAGGCCGAGGGATACGCCTATTCCGAAGGGGACGTGGTGGTCTTCGGCAATGCGCTGTCCAAGGCGACGGTGGTGCGGGAGGTCAGTCTTCCCGTCACCAGCGGTGTTGTCCGGGACGGGCGGCGGTTCGTGCGTTTCAGTCTGTCCTGTTCGCTCACCGACCTCGCCTCGCTGGGCGATTCCACCGGAGGGGAATGAGATGACGGAGAGGAAAAGGCGGTTTTCCGGAGGTTTCGGTGTCTTTTCGCTTCTTCTGGTGCTCTTCCTGGTCGTTGCGGTGGCGGGGGGGGTGCTCCTGAACCAGCGTCTCCGCGCCCGTTTCGGGGAGGAGGAACGGAGGCTTCTCGATCTGCGGCGTGAAACGGCCGCGATGGAGCGGCATCTGGAGCGCACCTCCGCTCTTCTGGAACTCTACAAGAGTTCTCTCTCCCGCCTGGATGCGTACGTGCTGCAGTTCCCCCGCGACCGGGTGGGATTCTTCTCGGCGGTGGAGAGCGAGCTGACCAAATACGATGTGGAAGTGAAGCGCATCGCCCCCGCTCAGGCCACGGTTTCCGGGCGGACCGCCGTGACCGTGGAGTTCGAGGGCCCCTACTACACGATTCTCAAGGCCATGGCGGACTGGCGGGTCATGCCCGTGACGGTGCGCGTGGGCTCTCTGTCCCTCGCCTTCTCCGACAACAAGGGGCGCGTGACGGGATCGACCTTGCTGGAGACGGTGCTGGAAGGAGAGGGAGAACGATGAGTTTCGCCGGTGAAGAGTCTCCCTTCGAGGCGCTGTCGGAGCTGCTCCAGGGGGAATCCCCGGGGGCCAGAGGGCTGCGGATCCTTCTGTTCGCCCTCTTTCTCGGACTCGTCCTCTTCGAGGGGATGGGGTTGTGGCGCCTCCTGGCCCGAAGCGACGTCGTTCCGGGATCCTCCGGGGAGATTGTTCTGGCGGAGGATCGCGCCCGGCTGGAGGGCATGGTGAAGGACTTCTCCGCCACCATGCTTTCCCGGCAGACCAGCCGGCAGCTGGTGGCGCTCACCGTCGCCGCGGACCGTCGGCCCTTCGCCCCCGCCGGAGCCTTTGCCCCGGCGGTCGCGGTGGAGGTGGCGGCACCGGCGCAGCCGGCCCGGACGGTGCAGGAGATCCTTCCTCCCTATATGGTGCTCCGGGCGGTGGTCCTCATGGGAGAGCGGCGCAGCGCCGTGCTCGACGTGGAGGGGGAGTCCTCGGAACTCCTGGTGGAACCGGGAACGCGATTCGGCGGAGGGCTGGGCAGGGTGCTTTCCATTTCCGAGAAGAAGGTGGTCGTCTCATGGGCGGGCAGACGTATAGAACTTCGGATGGAGGAATGACGGTGAATCCCCGGAGCGAACGCCACGGCGCGGGGCTTGCGGGAATCCCGGTTCCGGACTGCTCCGGCGGAGCGCTTTTCGAAACGTGCCGCGTTCTCCGCGGTCTTCTCTGGAGTCTGGGGGTGCTTCTGGGCGTCCTGGCCGCCGTCCCCGCGTCGGCGTCGCTTGTTCTTCCGGTCTTCGAGGGAATCGAGGCGAACCAGGGGGGCAACATGCTCATCCTCGAAGCGAAGGGAACGGCACTTCCCCTTCCGGTGGTGCGCGGAGAGGAATCGGGGCGCATCACGCTCTTCTGGCCCGGGGTCTCCCTTCCCGCCGGGGGATGGGAGCGTGCCTACACTCTTCCCATGCTGGACCGGATCTCCCTCATGCAGGAGGAGCGGGGCCTGCGGATGGACGTGGAGTCCCCGCTGCCGCTGTCGCTCAAAGCGCCCGAGGGGGTCCCTCCGCTGCGTCGGGTCTCCCTCTTCTTCTCCCCCGCCTATTATCGCCCCCAGGGGCCGTCGCCGACTCCTCCCCCACCTGCTCCCGCCGCGGGGGATCCCCTCCAGCGGACCACTCCCGTGACGATCGACGTGCGGGACATGGAGCTGCGGAGCGTCTTTCTCATGCTCGGAAGGATGACGAAGTGCAACATCGTCTGCGATCCCTCTCTGCCCACGGAGTCCGTGACGCTCAGCCTGAAGGATGTTCCCTTCAATCAGGCCATGAACTACCTGCTCCGCATGTACGACATTCGCTACGCCCTGGTGGGGAACACCATTCTGGTGGGCAAGCGGGAGAACCTGGCCCGGACCCTGGGGCGGGAGACCACCCGGGTCTTCCGGATCGGCTACGGGGATCCGAAGGCGTTACCCGCGCTGATTCAGGGGCTTGTGGACGTGCAGAAGGTGGTGGTGGACGAGCGGCTCCGGGAACTCTACGTCACGGCCTCGCCGGAGATCCTCGACGAGGTGGCGCGCTTCCTCGAACGCATCGACCATCCGGGACGGCAGGTCATGGTCCAGGCCCGAATCATCCAGGTCGCCAAGAGTGACAGCGACGAAGTGGAGGCCTCCCTCTCCGCGGTGTACAAACACTGGTACTTCACCTACGGCCCCGGAGGCGGCGTGATCGGCTACATCGACTCCAACAAGCCCGACAGATACGACCCCGACTACGACGACGACGCGCTCATCCAGCCTCCCGACGGCATCGAGCCGGAGAACATCATGAAGAACACCATGCGCATGCTCGACGGAGGGCTCCGGGCCGTCACCGCCAAGGGGAACTCCAACGTGCTCGCCCAGCCGACGGTCATCGCCGTGGACGGCGAGAAGGCGGTGGTGCGCCTTACCCAGCAGATCAAGTACGTTTCCGGGCGGGACGACGCGGGAAACCCCACCTACGGCGACGTGGAGGCGGGGCCCACTCTGGAGATCGTTCCTACCATCGGCCGGGAGGGAATGATCACCCTCGCCATGAAGCTCGCCACGGGAGACGTGACCTTCAAGGAAAGTTCCAGTTTCCAGGTTCCCGAGTCGAACAAGCAGGAGGTTGAGACTCGGGTGCGGGTCCGCAATGGCGAGCCCTTCGTGGTGGGCGGTCTCTTCGACACTCGTCGCAGCGAGAGCGTGTCGAAGATTCCCATCCTGGGAGACCTGCCCCTGCTGGGAACGTTCTTCCGCACCACGAGCAAATCAGAAAAGACCACAGAGGTGATCATGGTCATCGTTCCTTATATCCTGGACATTCCCGAGGGCGGGATCGAGAGCACGGAAATCCGGCGTTCGACCGCTCCCTGACCGCCCTTCCGACAGGCCCGGAAGAAAGACCCGCATTTCCCGGCTTGGCAAGGACCATGCTATCGGGTAATCTGTTTCTTTGACGAACCGTCGTAGAACGGACGGACGTTTGAAATTCGCTCCGCACTGTCGGAAGGATCGGGAGGGTGCGTCCATGGCGCAGGTAGTCGACACCAGTGATTTTTACAGCGGATTGAAGTTCAAGTGGCAGGACAGCGTTTGGGAAGTGCTTGATTTTCAGCATCACAAGATGGGGCGGGGCGGGGCGACGGTGAAGACCAAGGCGAAGAACCTCTTCACGGGATCCATCGTGGAGACGTCCTTCCGTTCCGGCGAACGGTTCGAGCGGATCGTCTTCGACGAGAAGCCCGCCCAGTATCTGTACCAGGAGGGGGACGGCTACGTCTTCATGGATCTGGACAGCTACGATCAGATTTCCCTGTCGAAGGCGATTCTGGGAGATGCGGTGCTCTTTCTCAAGGACAACCTGGACGTGAACTTGGAGATGTACGAGGGAAAGGTCATGACCATCGAACTCCCGAAGTCGGTGGAGCTCAAGGTGGTGCGGACGGACCCGGGCTTCAAGGGGGACACCGTGTCGGGGAGCGGCAAGCCCGCGACCCTTGAAACGGGGCTCACCATCAACGTGCCCATGTTCATCAACGAGGGAGAGGTCGTCGTCGTCGATACCCGGACGAGTCAGTACATCGAACGGGCCAAGAAGTAGACGGCCCCGAAGAAGGGCGGAGGTGATCCGACGTGCGTGCGCGGGAGACGATAGCCTACATAAGGGGCATGCTCGATGCCAGAACCTCGCTGGAAGCAGCGGATCGGCAGGTGTACGACGCAATTGTCGCCGCTCTCGCCGCCCTGGCGGAGCAGATCGAGGAGAACGAGCGCCGTGCGGAGGACCAGCAGGAACACCTGGAGGAACTCGCCGGAGAGATCGCGGAACTTCGGGAGGACCTGGACGAGGTGGTGGAATCCTTCGACGGTCCCCAGCGGGGGTCTTCCTGGACCTTCGGCGGTTCCGACGAGGAGGACGACTCCTTTTCGGAGGAGGAGTCCCTCGACGGGGAAGACGACGAGGATGAGGATCTCCTCGACCAGTACGAGTCCTGTGTGTGTGTGCACTGCGGCCACGTGTTCTTCTTCGCCCCCGATGCCTACGAGGACGAGGAGGAACTTCAGTGTCCCCAGTGCGGTCGTATGTTCGCGCTGCGGGAGTAGGGCGGTACTGAACGGGAACAGGGACAGGCACGGAGGGGAGGTTCGGATCAGGTGGAGCAGAAAGACCGGGAGCACTTCGATCTCGAAGAGGACGCTGTTCAGGAGGACGAGATGCAGGAGGATGTCGCGCCCGAGGAGTTCCGTCCTCAGGCCGATGGTGAGGTTCGTATCTCGGAGGAAGTGATTCTGCAGTTGGCGACGCAGGCTCTCAAGAATGTCCACGGGGTCAAGCCCGCCGGAGCGGGGCCGCTGGCTTCTCTCGGACTGGGACGGAAGACCACGAACGGCATCCGCATCGCCGTCGAGGAGGGCATGCCTCCGCGCATTCTCGTGGACGCCTACATTTCCGTGAAGTACGGAATGCGCATCCCCGATGTCGCCTGGGACGTTCAGGAGTCCGTCAAGGGCCATCTTGAGACGTACACGGGCTATCACGTCAAATCCGTCAACGTCTACGTGCAGAGCATCTATCTCAACGAAGCCGAACCGGAGTCGCCGCCCGCGCCTCCCGCTTCCCAGGGACACGGCGGACAGCAGGCAGACACGATGCCCCAGACGCCGGGTTTCGTCGTGTCGGGAGATCCCCATCGCCCCGAGGAGGAGCCGGAGAAGGATCAGGAAAACTCCTGATCGTGGGCTGATCGTGAAGGAGCCGGTCTTCGCAGGGCCGGCTCCTGTTCTGTGAGGTGAGGCCCGTGTTCTTGTACTGGAAATCGTCACCGCAAGGAAAGCTCTGGATCTCCGAGAGCGGCGTGCGGACGCTGTTGAACGAAAAACTGCCCGAGGGATTTCAGTGCAAAGACGTAGCGCTCTGGGACGAGAAGGGGCTGCTCGTGCCGCGCATCGGCTTCTCCGAGGGAAGCGACGCGGCGGACAGAGAGCGCCTCCGGTCCGCCGCGGAACTGGTCCGCCGCCTCCTGACCCCTCTGGGTTTCGAGGCCGTGGAGGTCATGTGGCTCGCCGCGGAGAAGCCCTCCGAGGGCGGCTCTCTGGAGAAGATGCTTCACGATCCACGTGCCTGGGGAGGTGCCGTCGCCCTGCTCGTGGGGCTTGCGCACATGGGTGTTCCCGGTCTCGTGCGGGCGCTCGTCGCCGGAGGAATCGCCTTCGGCGCGGCGTGGTTCGTCCTCGACGTGCGGGGACGGATGATGGTTCGAAATATTCTGCGACGTCTGCGAGGGTGAAGAGTGGAAAGACATTTGCTGCCCCAGAGAAGACGCAGATCCAGGGAGATCGCTCTGCAGCTTCTCTACACGCTGGATCTGCGCCCGGATGAACTGCCCGCATCGGTGCTGGGAACGTTCCCCATGGATTCGGAGGACCCGGAGGTCGTTCGGTACGCGAAGGAACTCGTCTTCGGAGTCTGGTCCGAACGCGTCGCCATCGACACGCTGATCCGCACCTACATCGTGAACTGGCGCCCCGAGCGCATGGTCGTCGTGGATCGCGTTGCGGTCCGGATGGCCCTGTACGAGGGGTCCGTGGCGAAGACGACGCCCCTCGCCGTGGCGATTTCCGAGGCGGTGGAACTGGCCAAGGTCTTCGGCACCGAGGAATCGGGACGTTTCGTGAACGGCGTGCTGGGACGCATCGTCCGCGCCCTGGAGGGACTCGGCGCCGACGGCGACGAAGGGGAGAGAAAGAAACGGGATGAGGGAGTTCCGGAAGACACTTCTCACGGTGAGTGAGGTCAACGCCCGGGTCGAGGGGCTGCTCGGAGCGGACTCCCTTCTGCAGAACTGCGTCGTCCGCGGCGAAATCCTGGAACTCAAGCGGCACACCAGCGGACACGTCTACTTCACCGTGGGCGATGCGGGAAGCCGCCTCGCCGCGGTGCTCTTCCGGGGCGACGCCGTGCATGTGCCCCAGTGGCCCCAAGTGGGGGACGAAGTCTTCGTGGAGGGGCGCATCGGCGTCTATGCCGCCCGCGGCACCTACCAGCTCTATGCCCGCCGCCTCATCCCCGCGGGTTCGGGCGCCCAGGCCCGGGCCAAGGCGGAGCTGCAGGAGCGCCTTGCCAGGGAAGGCCTCTTCGATCCGCGTCACAAACGCCCCCTGCCGCCCTGGCCGATGCGGGTGGCCCTGGTGACATCCCCTACGGGGGCGGCGGTCCGGGACGTTCTCAAGGTCTCCCGGAAGCGCTGTCCCGCCTGCGCCATCCTGGTTGTTCCCGCGGTCGTCCAGGGGTTCGAGGCCCCGGAGAGCGTCGCCCGCGCCCTCGGCATCGCCGGAAGCGCCTCCGGCGTGGAGGTGGTGCTCCTCGTTCGGGGAGGTGGATCGCGGGACGATCTCGCCGCCTTCGACGACGAGCGGATCGTCCGGGCTCTCCGTTCCTGCCCCGTTCCCGTGGTGACCGGCGTGGGACACGAGGTGGACCAGTCCCTGGCGGATTTCGCCGCGGACGCGGCCTGCTCCACCCCCTCGGCGGCGGCGGAACGGGTGTTTCCCGACAGGCATGCCCTGCTCTCCCAGCTCGCGCTCCAGCGGCGCCACCTGTGCCGCAGCGCGGAACGCCGGCTCGGCGGACTGGAGCAGCATCTGGCCCAGCTCCGGCACCGCATGACCGCGGCGATCTCCCGGGGGGCCCTCGCGGAGGCGGAGACCCGGCTCGTCCGGGCCTTCCAGGAGCTTCGCGGGCGTATGTCCCAGGGGATCATGCGCGCCGAGGCCCGTCTCGGCGGGCTCGCCGCCGCGCTGGACGTCCTTTCTCCCCTGAGCGTGCTGTCCCGGGGGTTCATCTCCTGCGAGGACGAAGGCGGACATCCCGTCGTCTCCGGTGCCGCGCTGCGCCGGGGGGACGGCGTGCGCCTCTGCTTCGCCGACGGAAAGATCGGTGCGGAGGTTACGGAGGAAATGACATCTCACGTACCCGGACCGGGGAAGGAGTGAGAGCGTGTTACCCGAGACGCTGCAATGGAGGGACGGCTCCCTGATTCTTCTCGACCAGAGGGTTCTTCCCGGAGACGTGCGCCATCTCGTCTGCCGCGATGTGGAAACCGTGGCCGTCGCCATCGAGACGCTCGCCGTGCGGGGCGCTCCCGCCATCGGCATCGCCGCGGCCTACGGCATGGCCCTCGCCGCCCGTGCGGGAGGACGGAAAGCCCTCTCCGGAGCGGAGGAACGCCTTGCCAGGACTCGCCCCACCGCGGTGAACCTCTTCTGGGCGCTGGAGCGCATGCGTGCGAGGAGCAGCTTCGAGGGCGATGTGACCCTCGCGGAAGGGCTGCTTGACGAGGCGGTGCGGATCCACGAGGAGGACATCGCCATGAACCGCGCCATGGGCGCGAACGGAGCGGCCCTGCTTCCGCAGCGGTGCGCCGTACTCACCCACTGCAACGCCGGTGCGCTTGCGACGGGAGGATACGGCACGGCCCTCGGGGTCGTCCGTGCCGCCGTCCATGCCGGAAAGGACGTGCGCGTCTACGCGGACGAGACCCGCCCGGTGCTCCAGGGTGCGCGCCTCACCGCCTGGGAACTCCGGGAGGAGGGCATCCCCGTGACGCTCGTCTGCGACGGCATGGCGGGAGCGCTCATGGCCTCGGGACGGGTGGACGCGGTGATCGTGGGAGCGGACCGCATCGCCGCCAACGGCGATGTGGCGAACAAGATCGGCACCTACGGCGTGGCCGTCCTGGCCCGTCACCACGGCATTCCTTTCTACGTGGCGGCTCCGACGAGCACCTTCGACCCATCCCTGTCGCACGGTGCGGCCATCCCCATCGAGGAGCGAAACGGCGAGGAAGTCCGTTCCTTCGGCGGCGTGCGCACGGCCCCCGAGGGCATTCCTGTGTGGAACCCCGCCTTCGACGTCACCCCGGGAACGCTCATCACGGCCATCATCAGCGAGGAGTCCGTGGCGTTTCCTCCCTATCGCTTCGGGACGGCGGAAAAGGGCGTAGGAAAGCTCTGATGAAGAAGGAATCGCCCTCTTTCGATCGCAGCATCGAGTTTTTCCGAGGTGAGCGCGGCATTGTTCAGGGAAGCTCTGAAATAAAGACCTTTCGCTTTCCCTTGACTCGAGTCGCATCAGGCTCCGCGAGGCGCCCTGGGGGGCCGGCGTAGCCTTCTTCAGAGGTTCCTCAGAGGTTCCGTAGAGCGGAGAAGAACTTCTCCATGCCATCTTCCGAGGAGTCCGGTGGCGCAATGCGCCAAGGCGGAACCGACGCTCGGGTTTGCTCTTGAGGAACATGTCGCTTTTCCTGCATCCATCGACGTGTTTTTTGTGGGTGTCGCGGCGAGTCGAAGGGAGCGCGTGTCCTTTGCAGACGTTGCCGGAGACGGAGGAGCGGCGTTGCTTTCACGGTGAGGCGGAGGGAGCACATGCCTTTTTCGGTTTGTCGGGGACGGAGGAGCGGCGTTTTCGAGTTCTCCGGGGATGGAAGGGGGTTGCTCGTTCCGCGGTGAGACATGGAGAATGCGTGTCGTTTTCGGTCTCTCCCGGAGGCGGAGGCGAGAGGTCGCTCCGTTTCCGCAGCGCACGCGCCCGGTAGCGGAGCTGCAATGGAAGAGATACGTCGTCCCGTCCCGCGAAAAGACAGCACGGTCCGCACAGGCTCAACACGCCACGGTACACGGAGAAGGAGATGGAACCGGTGAGAACAGCACGGAATGTCCTTTGCGTTTTTTTCTTCGCACTTCTTTGCGTTTCCGGCGTCTGCGCCGTCGCTACGGCGGCGGAGGTCGCCTTCACACCGGTGAGCCCCACGAACAACCAGACGGATTTTCCCGTCACGGGGAGCCTTCGCTGGTCCATCACCGTCACGAGCGGCGACGAGGAGATTTCTTCCTCGGAATTCACCTATGAAGTCTACCTGGGGTCCTCCAGCCAGAACATTCAGCGCGTCGCGGGTCCCGGATATGCGTCCACGCTGTACACTCCCGGGGATCTTCAGGTGGGGAGGACCTACTACTGGTATGTTCGGGCGACGAACGGCGAGGTGACGGCCACCTCCGACGTCTGGGCCTTTACGACCGTCGCGGAGGGCTATCCCAGCGCACCCTATTCGCCCGATCCCGCCGACGGGGCCACGGAGACGGCGGGGGACATTTCGCTCCGATGGAGCCCCAGCGAGGGAACGGGGAGCGAGGGTGTCACCTACACGGTGTACTTCGGGACCACCTCGCAGAACATGACCGTTCCCGCAGACGGTGCGGGGATCACCGTTCCGCATCTCACGCCGCCTCAGCCGCTGAAGGGGAAAACCCTCTACTTCTGGCGGGTGGAGGCGACGAACGACCGGGGGAACACCACTTCCTCGGTGGTCTGGTCCTTCCGGACGATGGAGATCGACGAGCCTTTGAGCAGCGGAGGATGCGCCCTGGGCGGTGCATCTCCCTGGGCGGCCCTGCCGCTTCTGGCGGGATTTCTTTTGGCCGCTCGTTTCCGGAGGCGCCGCGGCGGGAACTGACGGATTTCGCCGGAAGGCGCCCGCCGGAGCGGGGAGGCATGTTGCCCGTCCGCCTTCTTTTTTCTGAAGAGGGCCCAGGAAGCCGGGTTCTCAGCCCGGTAACAGTCGTGTCTCCGTCTCGCCTTTGGGAAACTCTGATGAAAAGGATTCCTCGCTCTGTCGACCTTGACCGCATCGCGTTTTCGTGAGGTCGGTTCGGCCTTCTTCAGAGGTTCCTTTGCTTTTCTGAAGAGACCTCGGCTGCCGGAGCCATCTGTGAAATCTCCGACGTCCGAAAGCGGCGGAGGCATGCTCCAGGGATCCGCCGAAGCTCTTGTGAGACTTTTGTGAAGCCGTTGCGGAAGCCATGAACGCATTTAAGGAGGAAACGCCATGACGACAAGCCGTATCGCCGATTCTTCCCTCGCTCCTTCCGGGGCGAACAAAATCCGCTGGGCCTGGCAGTACATGCCGGTCCTGTCGCTGCTGGCGAAGAAATACCGGGACGAGAAACCCCTTGCGGGGTGTCGCCTCGTCGCCTGTCTCCACCTGGAGGCCAAGACGGCCTGCCTGCTCCGGACCCTGAAGGAGCTGGGCGCGGAGGTGGTCGCCGCGGGAAGCAACCCCCTCTCCACCCAGGACGATGTGTGCGCCGCCCTCGTGGAGGAGGGGGTGCAGGTCTTCAGCAGGCGGGGCATGACTCCCGAGGAGTATTTCGACTACCTTCGGGATGCGCTGCGCGGCGGCGCGGACGTGCTCATCGACGATGGGTGCGACCTGGTCGCCATGGTTCACGAGGAGTTTCCCGAGCTGATCCCCCGCATCCGGGGCGGCTGCGAGGAGACCACCACGGGAGTGAAGCGCCTGCGCGCCCTGGACCGGGAGGGACTTCTCCGGTTCCCCATGATCGCCGTGAACGACGCCTACAGCAAATATCTCTTCGACAACCGGTACGGAACGGGGCAGTCCGTCCTCGACGCGCTGCTGCGCACCACGAATCTGCTCATCGCCGGCCGCACCGTGGTCGTCGCGGGGTACGGCTGGTGCGGCAAGGGCGTCGCCACGAGAGCCCGGGGCATGGGCGCCACGGTGGTGGTGGTGGAAGTTGACCCCCACCGAGCGCTGGAGGCCCTCATGGACGGGCATCACGTCGCTCCCATGATGGAGGCGGCGCGCCTGGGGGATGTCTTCGTCACCGTCACGGGGAACACCCGGGTGATCCGGGGCGAGCACATGGCGGTCATGAAGGACGGCGCGCTTCTGGCCAATGCGGGGCACTTCGACGTGGAGATCTCCATTCCCGATCTGGAAGGGCTCTCGGAGAGATGGGAGAGCTTCCGCCCCAACGTGCGGACCTATACGCTCAGGGACGGGCGGCACCTTCACCTGCTCGGCGAGGGACGGCTGGTGAATCTCGCCGCCGGCGACGGCCATCCCGTGGAGATCATGGATCTCAGCTTCGCCATGCAGCTTTTGTCGGCGCTCCACATCTGGACCACCCGCCTCGCCCCGGGAGTGAGCAATGTGCCGGAGGAGCTGGATCTGCAGGTGGGCCGGCTCAAGCTGGAGAGCCTCGGCATCGCCCTGGACGAGCTGACGGAAGAGCAGCGGGTCTACCTCGACAGCTGGAAGGAAGACTAGGCGGAGAGGAAAGGTGGTCGTTCGTCATGGGTCTGTTGCTGCGTCACGTGGTCGTTCTCGATGGTGAAAGCGAGCGAGCCCGTTTTGCCGACGTGGCCGTCGAGGGCGGCCGCATCGCGGCGGTCCTTCCCGCGGGAAAGGGGACGGGAGAGAGCGTGGTGGAGTGCTACGGAAAGACCGCGCTCATCCCCGGCCTGGTGAACGCCCATACCCACGCGGTGATGGTGCTCCTGCGCGGCCTCGGTGAGGAAAAACCCCTCATGGATTGGCTGCAGAAGTCCATCTGGCCCGTGGAGGCCCGGCTCCGCCGGGAGCACTTCGCCTGGGGGACGAAACAGGCGCTTCTCGAAATGGTCTCCGGGGGCGTCACCTGCTTCGGGGACATGTACTTCGAGATGGAACAGACCGCCCAGGCGGCCCTTGACGCGGGGGTTCGGGCGGGGCTCTGCCGGGGCATCATCTCCGCCGGGGAGGAAGGCATCGGGGATCGCCTGGAGAACGCCTGCGACCTCGTCCGGAACTGGCACGGCAGGGATGGGCTCATCTCCGTCCAGCTCGGTCCCCACGCACCCTACACGCTCTCTCCGGAACAGCTCCGGGTCGTCACCGACGCCGCCCGGGAACTCGGCGTGGGCGTGCACGTCCACTGGCTTGAAACGGAATGGGAAAAGGGATACATTCTTGAGCAACTGAAACGGGACCCCGTGGACCTGCTGGAGGAGACGGGCATCCTCGACGCCCCCTTCGCGGTCCTCGCCCACGGCGTGTGGTTCGACCCCGAGGCGCTTCCTCGCATCGCCCGGAACAACCTCACGGTGGTGCACAACCCTTCGAGCAACCTCAAGCTGGGCAGCGGCATCGCCCCCGTTCCGGAGATGCTCCGGGCGGGAGTCCACGTGGCCCTCGGAACGGACGGCGCAGCGAGCAACAACCGCCTCGACGTGTGGGGGGAGATGCGCATGACGGCGCTCCTCCACAAGGGATGTCGGCGGGACTGCACGGTCATTCCCGCCCGGGACGTGCTTCGCATGGCCACCCTCGAAGGCGCCCGGGCGCTCGGCTTCAGCGACGTGGGACTCATTCGGGAGGGATGGCAGGCGGACCTGGTGCTGGTGGACCTGGACGCGCCCCACTACGTGGGATGGAACGAGGGCAACCTCGCCCAGTATCTCGTCTACGCGGGAAGCGCCATGGATGTGACGGGCACCATGGTGGCGGGAAAATGGGTCTACCAGAACGGCTGTTTCCCCACCCTGAATGCGGAGGAGATCCTCGCGGCCTCGCGGAGTGCCCGGCGGGAACTTCTTGAGATGTAAGAGCCTCTGAACAGGGCGCGTCAGCTCCGCAGAGTGCCTTGCAGATCCTGAGGAAACTCTGAAAAACGCCGTGCCGCTTTCGGAAAAGGCGGATGCGAACTGAGATCGAGAGAGGGGGTCCTGCTTGATCCGAGTTGGCCTGGTGTGACTCGGGTCAAGGAGGAGCGGAAGGTCTTTATGCAGAGCTTCCTTGATGCGGCGAGGGTGCTTCGCGAAAGCCTGCGCCCTCTTCTGCGGCACTTTGCCCGGGACGGCGCGAACGCGGTGCTGCGGGAGATGGAAAAGGGGCGGCGGAAGACGTCCGCGGAAGCGCCGCCGGGAAAGGATCGCGAGAACACCCCGGAAAGCGCCGCCTGAGAAAAGGCGACGGAGGTATACCGCGGCAGGACGGCGAGGAGCGGCGACGAAGGACACGACGGCAGAACTTGCGGAAGAGGTGACGAGACCATGCAGTGGAGAAAGGGACGAGACTTGCGCGAATTGTTCCTCGCCTATTTCGAGGAGAAGAATTCCGTGCGCTACCCGAGCTTTTCCCTCATTCCCGAGGATCCGACGATCCTCTTCACCATCGCGGGAATGGTGCCGTTCAAGCCCTTTTTTCTGGGTATACGACGGCCGGAGGTGCTTCGGGCCACCACGAGCCAGAAATGCATCCGCACCAACGACATCGACAATGTGGGACGCACGGCGCGGCACCACACCTTCTTTGAAATGCTCGGCAATTTCAGCTTCGGAGACTATTTCAAGAAGGAGATCATCCCCTGGTCGTGGGAGTTCCTCACCGAACGGGTCGGGCTCGATCCGAACCGCCTCTACGCCACGATCTATCTGGACGACGACGAGGCCTTCCATTTCTGGCACACCTCGGTGGGGCTCTCCAAGGACCGGATCGTCCGCCTCGGCGAGGACGACAACTTCTGGGCCGTGGGTCCCGTGGGTCCCTGCGGTCCCTGCTCGGAGATTCTCTATGACCAGGGGCCGGAGTTCTCCTGCGGCAGGCCGGACTGCGCCGTGGGGTGCAGTTGCGACCGCTACCTGGAGATCTGGAATCTGGTCTTCATGCAGTTCAACCGGAACGAGGCGGGAGAGCTGATCCCCCTGCCGAAGCAGAACATCGACACGGGGATGGGGCTGGAGCGCCTCTCCTCGGTGGTGCAGCGGGTGAAGAGCGATTTCGAGACCGACCTGTTCAAACCCCTCATCGACAAGGCCTGCGCCATCTCGGGAACGTCCTACGGCGCCACTCCCCGGGGCGATCTCGCCGTGCGGGTCATCTCCGACCACGTGCGCGCCCTCGCCTTCATGATCGCCGACGGCATCCTTCCCGCCAACGAGGGACGGGGATACGTGCTCCGGCGCCTTCTGCGGCGGGCGGTGCGCTTCGGACGCCTCCTCGGCGTGGATCGGCCCTTTCTGCTCGATCTGCTGCCCACGGTGATGGAACTCATGGGCGATCCCTACGGGGAACTTCTGGCGAACCGGGCCACCATCGAGTCGGTGATCTCCCTGGAGGAGCAGAAGTTCGGCCGCACCCTGGAACAGGGAAGTCTTCTCC
The DNA here is from genome assembly GCF_029975095.1 of Aminiphilus sp. Lineage (NCBI taxonomy): Bacteria > Thermotogati > Synergistota > Synergistia > Synergistales > Aminiphilaceae > Aminiphilus > Aminiphilus sp. Next base: position 23,532 of record NZ_JARKPW010000235.1, on the reverse strand, counting down.
TCGAAACGGAGGTCGGCTCCCGGAAGGCCCGGGGTGAGACGGCCCTGCCGGGCGGAGTGGCCTTTGAGCTGTACGACACCTACGGCTTTCCCTTCGAGCTCACCCAGGAGATCTGCTCCGAACAGGGCGTTTCCGTGGACGAGGGGGAGTTCCGGGAGGAGATGCGCAAGCAGAAGGAGCGTGCCCGGGCGGCGAGCAAGCAGCTCGCCTCCACCCTGTCGGGGACGCTCTACACGGAGCTGTCGGAAGCGCTCGGCAGCACCGCCTTCGTCGGCTACGACCGGACCGAGGAGACCGCGGAGGTGAAGGCCCTCGTCGCCCTGGGCGCCGCCGCGACGAGCGTCGAAGAGGGGGACGTCGTCGAGGTGCTGCTCGCCCGGACGCCCTTCTACGGCGAACGGGGCGGCCAGGTGGGCGACCGGGGCGTGCTGGAAGGTCCCTCGGGGCGGATCGTCGTGGAGGACACGGTGATCGCCGCGGGAACGCTCACGGTCCACAGGGGGCGGGTCGTCTCCGGCGCCGTCTCCGTGGGGGACTCCGTGACGGCGCGGATCGACGTGGAGCGCCGCACCGCGATCCGGCGCCATCACACGGCGACTCACCTGCTCCACGAGGCCCTGATCCGCGTGCTCGGCGAGCATGTCCGCCAGGCGGGCTCCCTCGTCTCGCCGGAGCTGCTCCGCTTCGACTTCACCCACTTTGCACCGGTGAATCCCCGGGAACTCGAGCGGGTGGAGCGGATCGTGAACGCCCAGATCCTGGGGAACGAGGATCTCCGGGTGGTCCACACCACGCTGGACGAGGCGAAAAAACAGGGCGCCAAGGCGCTCTTCGACGAGAAGTACGGCGAGGAGGTGCGGGTGGTCTCCATTCCCGGCTTCTCCACGGAACTCTGCGGCGGCGTCCACGTGGACGCCACGGGGGACATCGGCCTCTTCAAGATTCTGCGCGAGGAGGGCATCGGCGCGGGGGTGCGCCGCATCACCGCCGTGGCGGGAATGCCCGCGGTGGAGCATGTCCTCGACACGGCCCACGTGGTGTCCGAGTTGAGCCTGCGTCTCGGCGGCGATCCTGACCAGTTCGTCGCGAAGGTGGAGGCCCTTCAGGACGAGGTGAAGCACCTCCAGAAGGCTCTGACGGAGGAGCGTCTCCGGGTGCATCTCGCCCGGGTGGAGAGCCTGGTGGCCGCCAGAAGGGACGCGGCGGGGATCTCCGTCGTGACGGGGCTCTTCCGGGATGCGGACGACCAGCTGCTCCGCGCTGTGGGCGACCGGATCAAGGCCGCGCTCTCCCCGGTGCTCGTGGTCTTCGCGGGCGTGACGGAGGAGAAGGTGCTCTTCGTGGCCATGGCGGACGACGCGGCGGTGCAGAAGGGCGCCCACGCGGGGAATGTGGTGCGGGACATCGCCCGGATCGCCGGCGGCGGTGGCGGCGGACGCGCCCAGACCGCCCAGGCGGGCGGCAAGGACCCCGCCAAGGCTGAAGAGGCGCTGGCTGCGGTCCCGGCCGTGGTGGAAAAGCTCGTCTCCGGAAAATGAAACGGATTCTCGCACTCGATGTCGGGACCGTCCGTATCGGAGTTGCCGTGAGCGACCCCCTGGGCAGTTTTGCCCAGGGGATCGCCGTCTTCGCCGCGGATCGGGACTGGCTCGCGGAACTCGACAAGACCGTGGCGGCCTACGGCGTGCAGGTCATCGTCCTGGGACTTCCCGTGCGCACCACCGGCGAGGAGGGGCCCGAGGCGAAGCGGATTCACACCCTGGCGAAGAAGTTGCGCCGTCGCTATCCTGACCTGGAGATCACCACCTGGGACGAGCGCTTCACCACCGTGACGGCCTCGCAGGTGCTGCTGGAGGCGGACGTCTCCCGGGAGAAGCGGAAGGGGCACGTGGACAAGATCGCCGCGACGGTGCTGCTGCAGGGGTACCTGGACCGGCTCCGGGAGCGCGGGGGCGCCCCATGAGGAACGAAAACGCCGGTGTCTGCGACGGGGCGGGACGTGGTACGACGCGTGCGGGCGAAGAGGGCTTCGTGACGGTGCGGAACGGAATGGAATGCGAAGAAGGTTCTTCTCTTCTGCGGGAGCTGTCCGCGCCGGATGCTCCGGGCGGGGAAAAGGTTCCCGTCCTTCCTCCGGACATCAAGCGCACCCCCATGCTGGAACAGTATTTCTTCTGGAAGGAGCGCTATCCCGACTGCCTTCTCTTCTTCCGCATGGGAGACTTCTTCGAACTCTTCTTCGACGACGCGAGGACCGCCTCGGCGGTGCTGGACATCACCCTCACCGCCCGGGACCCGGAGAAGAAAATTCCCATGGCGGGCGTTCCCTTTCACGCCGTGGAGGGCTACCTGGGCAGACTGGTCCGGGAGGGATTCTCCGTGGCGCTCTGTGACCAGGTGACGGAGCCGGACGGGCGCACCCTGGTGGAGCGGAGCGTCGTCCGGGTGGTGACTCCCGGGACTTACGTCCCCGAGGATCCCTCCGGAGAGGGGCGCCTCGCCGCGCTCGCCCCGGCGGGGGAGGGAGGCATCGCCCTGGCGCTGCTCGCGCCGGGAACGGGCTCCCTCGAAGCGGGAACGGTGTCGGAGAACGAGGCGGCATCCCTTCTGGCGACTTTCGCCCCTCAGGAGATCCTGCTGCCCCGGGGGACACCGGAGCGCCTTCCCGGGCGGATCCGCGAGCAGATCGCCCGAATTCCTCAGCGCCTTCTGGCGCGGAGTCACTTCGACCCCGCCTCGGGAGAAGAGCGCCTCGCCGCCCGTTTCGCCGTGGCGAGTCTCGCCGCCCACGGGGTGCTCCCCGGCGACGCCGCCGCGGGGTGCGCTCGGGTGGCCCTGGACTACCTGGAGGAGACCCACTTCAGTGCCGCCCGGCACGTGCGGCGCCTCCGCCCCCTCCACTCGGGACTCTTTCTCCATCTGGACGTCACCACCGTGCGGAACCTTGATCTCGTGGAGGGGGACGCGCTCTCCCTCTTCGCCGTTCTGAACCGCTGCGGCACCCCCATGGGAAAGCGCTGTCTCCGGGAGTGGATCCTGCGCCCCCTGCGCTCCGTGGAGGAGATCCGGAAGCGGCAGGACGCCGTGGCCTCCCTGACGGAGGATCCGGTGCTCCTCCGGGCCGTCCGGGATGCCCTGGGGGCATGCCGCGACGTGGAGCGCGCCCTCGGGCGGCTGAGCCTCCGGGTGGGCACTCCCCGGGATCTGGCGGCCATCCGAGACACCCTGGCGGCCTTTCCGGGCCTGGTGGCCCTCTGCGAGGGCCGGAAGGCGGGGGAGCCCCTGCGGGCCGTTCCGGACCTCGCGCCGCTGATGGAGACACTGCGAACTCTGGCGGACGATCCGCCTCGGCTGGTGCACGCCGGAGGCGTCATCCGGGACGGGGCCGATCCGGAGCTGGACGAGTGGCGGTGCGTCGCCCGGGGCGGTGAGGAATGGCTCCGGGACTACGCCGCCCGGGAGCGGGAACTTCGGGGGATCAAGTCCCTGAAGGTGGGGTACAACAAGGTCTTCGGCTATTACATCGAGATCAGCCGGGCGAACCTGGAGAACATTCCTCCCGAGTACAGCCGGAAGCAGACCCTCGTGGGGGGGGAACGGTTCGTCACGGAGGAGCTCGCCGTCTTCGAGGACCGGATGCGCAGCTCTTCCGAGCGGATTGCCGCTCGGGAGAGCGCCCTCTACGAGGAGCTGGTCCGGTCCACCCTGGAGGCTGGGGCGTGCGTGCAGGAGCTGGGGCGTGCCCTGGCGGCCCTGGACGCCACGGCTTCCCTTGCGGAGGTGGCCTGGGAGCGAGGGTACGTGCGTCCCCTCGTGACGGAGGGAACGCGCCTCGCCCTGCACGGGGCGCGCCATCCCGTGGTGGAGGTGGCTTTGGGAAATCGCCCCTTCACTCCCAACGACGTGCTCCTCGACGGCGACGGCGTGCGCATCGCCGTGGTCACGGGGCCGAACATGGCGGGCAAGTCCACCTACCTCCGCATGGCGGCGCTGCTCATCCTCATGGCCCAGATGGGGAGTTTCGTCCCCGCGGAGAGGGCCGAGGTGGGGCTCACGGACCGGATTTTCACCCGCATCGGCGCTCGGGACGAGCTGGATCGGGGGCTCTCCACCTTCATGGTGGAGATGGTGGAGACCGCGGGGATCCTCCACAACGTGACGGACCGGAGTTTCGTCGTTCTGGACGAGATCGGCCGGGGGACTTCCACCTACGACGGCATGAGCATCGCCTGGGCCGTGCTGGAATATCTCCTCGCCCCCTGCGGCGCGAGGCCCAAGGTGCTCTTCGCCACCCATTTCCACGAACTCACCGCGCTCGCGGAGCGGCACGGAGAGATCACGAACTGCAGCATGGCCGTGGAGGAGACGGCGGAGGGCGTGACCTTTCTCCACCGGGTGGTGCCTCGCCCGGCGGACCGTTCCTACGGCATCGAGGTGGCCCGTCGCGCGGGCATTCCCGAGGCGGTGCTCCGCCGCTCCCGGGAGCTGCTCCGGGAGTTCGAGACCCGGCGGGTCGTTCCCGGCGGCGAGGGTGGAGCCGGAGCGTTTCCGGACGGCGCCGTCGGGGCGGAGGCTGCTCGGAGCGTCCCCGGGCAGGGGCGCGGGCGAATGCGTCAGCTCTCGCTCCTGGACGCCGCAAAGGACGCGGTGCTTGAGGAGCTGGCTCTCCTCGATCCGGACTCTCTGACGCCCCTTCAGGCTCTGGAGGTGCTCTACCGGCTCCGGGAAAAGAGCCGCTGCGCCCTGGAGGAGGGTGCCCCGTGAGGACCTCGATTCGTCGGCTGGAGGCGCTGGTGGCCTCCCGAGTTGCCGCGGGAGAGGTCATCGAGCGCCCCGCCTCGGCGGTGAAGGAGCTTCTCGAAAACGCCCTCGACGCGGCGGCGACCCGGATTTCCGTCTTCCTTGAGGAGGGAGGGCGGCGCTCCCTCGTGGTGGAGGATGACGGTCTGGGCATTCCCCGGGAGGAACTGCCCCTGGCGGTGGAGCGCTACGCCACGAGCAAGCTCGCCACCGTGGACGATCTGGAGCACATCGCCACCCTCGGCTACCGGGGGGAGGCGTTGGCCAGCCTGGCCGCGGTGGCGCGGCTGGAGATCCGGAGCCGCGAGCGCGGCCGTTCCGGAGAGGGGGGCATTCTCCGGGTCGCCGAGGGGAAGATTCTCTTCGAGGGAGAGGTGTCCTGCCCCGAGGGAACGCGGGTGCAGGTGGAGGATCTCTTCTTCAATCTCCCCGCCCGGCGGAAGTTTCTCAAGAGCGCCGCGGGAGAGGTGCGCCGGGTCGCTACGGTTCTTCGGGAATACGCCCTCGCCTATCCCGGCGTGTCGTTCCTTCTTTTTTCCGATGGAAGGCGTCTCTTCGCCTCCTCCGGGGAGGGGCGACGGGATCTTCTGCTCGGGCAGATCTGGGGTCCCGCGCCGCCGCTGCGGATGCGCCGTCTCCGCGTGGATTCCTCCGCGGTGGAGCTGTGGTTTCAGCCCCTGCCGGGCGCGTCCCGGGCGGAGGTGATCTCCTTCGTGAACGGGCGCCGCTTCGCCGACGGAGCCGTCCGGGCCGCCCTCACCCAGGGAGGGAGCGGTGGCAACTGGCTGGTCCTTCTGTCGGTGCCTCCGGAGGAGGTGGACGTGAACATCCATCCCGCGAAGACGGAGGTGCGCTTCCGCAACGCCGGGCAGGTGTTCCGCCTGCTCCGGAGCGCCGCCGAGGGACTCCGGCTTGCTCCGGAGGTGCCCCTCGGCGGCGAGGCGGCATGGACTCCGGGGGCGGACGCGGAAAGGCCTTTTTTCGAGGGCTCGGCGGCGGGTGTGTTCCGGAAGGGGCCCAGGAACGAGGAGGGTGCGACGCACTCCCCGCGGCGGCGGTACGACGACCCCGATTCCGGCTTCGGTCAGGGCGAAGGCGTGAGACGTTCCGACAGAGAGGTTCCGGAGCGGTTCCGGGCGGCCTCGCCCGTTGCGGGGCATGCCCTTTTCCTTCCGGCGGCGTCCGTTCCGGGTGTTTTCCCGGAGCGGGAGCCGAGGTCGGAGCCGGAAGAACCGGAAGGGCTCCGGGCGGAGCCGTCCGAAGCGGCAAAGTCCGGTGCCCGCTCTCCGGCGGAGACGGGGCGGTTTTTCCTTCTGGGGCGCATGCGGGCCGGGTATGTGCTGGTGGAGGACCAGGAGGGGCTTTTGCTGGTGGATCCCCACGCCGCACAGGAGCGGGTCCACTACGAAAAGATCCGCCGTCTCGCCCGGGGAGGGACCCGGCGGCAGCCCCTGGCCCTGCCGCCCGCGCTGCCGCCGTCGCTGGCGCTGCGGGCGGAGGAGCGCCGGGAAGCGCTGGAGGAGCTGGGGTTCGCCTTTCTGCACGACGAGGGAATGTTGCTGCTCGCGGAGGTGCCCTTCTGCCTCGGGGACGAGGGAGTGCCGCCGGTTCCGCTGCTTCGGGGGACGCTGGAAGCGCTGGATGCGGCGGAGGGAGACGGAGGAGCGGGAGATCCGCGCTCGCCCCTGTGGCGCGTCTGGGCCACCATGGCCTGCAAACGCTCGGTCAAGCTCGGCGATGCTCTGGACGAACGGGAACTCTTCGCCCTGCTCGATGCGCTTTTCGCCTGCGAAGAGCCCGAGACATGCCCCCACGGACGCCCCACTCTGCTGCGCCTCTCCCGTTCCGCTCTGGAGCGCTTTTTCGGAAGGGCGTGACATCTCGGGGGGCGGGAACGTTCTCGGTGATCCGGGAGGGGGGCGGAAGCCCCTTCGGGGCCGAAAGAGAGGCGTCCTCGTGCGGTGTGCCGCGTGAAACGACAGCGATGTTCGTGGGCGCTGCGGGGTTTTCGAAAGGCGTTGGAGTTCGGGAGCACGTCTGACGACGATGCCGCTGCACAAAGGAGTTCCGCTGCACTGCGCCGGAGCCGGGAGAAGAGTCCGGCCCGGGCGGTGCGGTCCGGCTCCGGCGTGTTCGGGAGCGCGGGGCCGGATTGCCGGGTTCAGATGATCTTTCTGTCCTTGCCGACGGCGCGGATCTCGTAGAGCCCTGTCTCGGAAAAAATCTCCACGGTGCGCCCGAAACTGCCCCCCGTGTCCTCCGCGAGAAGCGGAATTCTCAGGTTCTGAAGTGTCCTTCTGCAGGCCTCCACGTTTCTCGACCCGATGCGCACCGAATCCGTCTTGTCGGAGAAGGTGAACATCTGCGCTCCTCCGGCGATCTTCGCCGTAAGACGCCGCCCGAGCGCCCCGGCCCGGAGCATCATCTCCAGCAGTTGGGGAATGCCCGAATCGGCGAATTTGGCGCGGTTGAACTCCGTCCCTTTCGCCAGGTCCATGGCGGGGAGCATGATGTGCACCAGTCCGGCGATTCGCTTCGTCTCGTCGTAGATGGCCACGCCGACGCAGGAGCCGAGGCCGAGGGTGGTCACCGAGTCGGGGAAACGGGCCACGGCGAGTTCCGCGATGCCGACTTTAATCTTTGCCATGGTCTCCGACCCCCAGGGCGATGAAGATGGTCTCGAACGATTCGGGATCGGGGAGGAGGAAAATGCGGCTCGTCCGCTCCTCGCCGGGAGGGGCGTCCTCCGTACCCAGGCAGGCGTCGATCATGATGGCCGTGTCGGAGGTGCGGCCGATCTCCATGAGGCTGAAGCTGAGGATGGCTCCCGCCATGTCCACCGCGAGGGAGGGCACGGTGGGGCGCAGCTCCATTCCGAGGAAATCCGAGAGGGCCGTCAGGTAGGAGCCGATGAGGATGTTGCCGATCTCCTGGATCACCGAGCAGGCCAGAGGCGAGAAACCCTCCTGCTCCGTGCCCGTGAGGGCGAGAATCAGGTGCCGGGCCTCCTGTTCGTCCGCGGCGAAGAGCACGTTGCCCGACAGGGAGCCCTCGAAGCGGGCGAACACGGCGGCGACGATGTTCTCGGCACCTCCGGCGTATTCCACGATGTCGTTGAAGGGCAGGGGAAGCACCCGGAGGATGCGCATGTCCACCCGGCGGTTCATGAGCTTGGACAGGGCGGTGGCGGCGTTTCCCGCGCCGATGTTGCAGATCTCCCGGAGCACGTCCGTCCGGAACGCGTCGAGTCGAGCCGCGTCGGTCTTGTCGTTCATGGCCGTTTCCTCCCGCCTCAGCGGATGAACCGTGCGATCCGCCTGTCCGTGACGCTGATGTGCTCCAGCGTCCATCGGACCAGCAGGTCCCGCAGTTCGGTGATGCGCTCCGGAGAGAGTGCTCCCTCCACCAGGTCCCGGTGGACCCGGCCGACCTCCTTGATGAACCAGCTGTGCTCGTCCCGGTGCGCGTCGAACTCGTCGTAGCAGTTGCGGATCATGAGCAGTTCCTCCGCGCCGAAGTGCTGGATGGCGTAGCCGACGAGGTAGTTCACGGTCTCGTCGATCTGGTCCGCCTCCTTCCGCTCCACCGCCTCGGAAAAGGCGGCGATGCGCTCGATCAGCTTCCGGTGCTGATCGTCGATGATGCCGATGCCGATGGCGAGATCGTCGCTCCATGCGACTTTCATGGTTTATTCCTCCTCTTCGCTTCCCTGCGTTCTCTCTCCGCCGGATTTCCCGCGTTCCCGCCCTGTACCGGTCCGGCGTTTTCCGGAACGGTCCGTCCTGTGCGGGTCGCGTCGGCAGGTTTTTTCCGGCGAACGGGCTGCCGCACGTTCCTGCGTCGTCGCGGGAAGGTGCGGTTCGAAACGGGCCGTTCTTCCGGAAATCTCCGCTTCTGGTTTTTTCAGTGTAGCACAAGTCAGGACACTTCGGCGGAAGGGCACCGAAGAAAAGGGGAGGACATCTCCGGAGAACGGCGGCTTTTCCGGGGGAGTCTGCAGGTGTGCTCCGGAAGCCGTCGTGTGCGTCATGCCCTGCGAAAAGATCGTTCCGGCATGCTGCGGTCACGACGATTCTCCTGTCTTTCGGGGAAGGCCGGGAGCCGAAGAAGGCAATCCGGCGAAGGTGCCCCGGAATGGTACAATACAGGGTCACCGGGAGCTCGGCGTGGTCGTTTCGCGCTTCGAGCGCCCGGGATGGAAGCGAGGAGGCGCGTCATGGTCATGGTGGAAGAGACGGAAAAAGAATCCGGGGATCGCCTCGGCATCGACACGGTGCCGCTGGTGGCGATCATCGGCCCCACCGCGGTGGGCAAGACCGAGTTCAGCTTCCGCCTCGCGGAGGACCTGGGGGCGGAGATCCTCTCCGTGGACTCCCGGCAGGTCTACCGCTACATGGATGTGGGGACCGACAAGGCGTCGCCGGAGATGCGCCGCCGCATCGTCCATCACGTTCTCGACGTGGCGGACCCGGACGAGCCCTATTCCGCGGCGGAGTTCGCCGCGGCGGCGGGGGCGGCGATCACCCGCCTCCGGGCCCGGGGGCGGGTTCCCCTGCTGGTGGGGGGGACGCCCTTCTACTACAGAGCGCTCCTGGACGGCATTCTCACGGAGGATCTTCCCCGGAGCTGGGAGGTACGGCGGCGTCTGGAGGACGAGGCGGCCCGGGTGGGGAGGGAGGCGCTGCACCGGCGTCTCGCGGAGCTGGACCCCCCGTCGGCGGCGCGGATCCACCCCAGGGATCTGCGGCGGGTCGTCCGCGCCCTGGAACTCTTCGAGCTGACCGGGCGCCCCGCCACGGAGACCTACCGGGAGGGGGCACTTCCCGTCGCGCCCTACGCGGTGCTCTACATCGGTCTGCTCCGCCCCCGGGAGGAGCTGTACCGGCGGATCAACGAACGGGTGCGCAGACAGTTCGCCTCGGGATTTCCGGAGGAGGTGGCGTGGCTCCTCGAACACGGCTTCGACGAGAGCATGCCCGCCCTGCAGGGATTCGGCTACCGGGAACTGGTGGCGTACCACCGGGGGGAGTGCACGTTTGAGGAGGCGATGAACGGAGACGCTGCGGCGACCCGGGCTTTTTCACGAAGACAGATGACTTGGTTCCGCAAATTTTCACCGGTCTTGTGGTATGATGCATCGCATGTTTTGGAGGAGTCTTCTTATGCTACAATTCTGGAGTCCTGCGGAAGACATCTCGCGGGGCATTTCGTGAAAAACGCCGGAGGAGATCCCGGTACAGTTCGGGAGGACGCATGAAGGTTGTCGTTGCAAACCCTACCGGTCTCTGCTTCGGTGTGCGCAGGGCCGTGGAGGAGCTTGAGAACGCGCTGCGGGACGGTGGCCGGGTCTTCGCTCTGGGCAGTCCCATCCACAATCCGCAGGAGATCGCCCGCCTGGAGGCGGTGGGGCTCGTGGTGGTGGAGGATCCCGATACCATCCCCGAGGGGGCGACGGTGTTCATCCGCGCCCACGGCGTGTCTCCCCGGGTCTTCGAGACGGCGCGCAAACGGGCCGGGCGGATCGTGGACGGCACCTGCCCCTTCGTGCGGAACGCCCAGGAGCGGGCGGAACTGCTCTCCCGGGAGGGATATTTCGTGGTGATCGTCGGCGACGAGGATCACCCCGAGGTGCAGGGTATCCGGGGCTATGTCACGGGCGAGGCGGAAGTGCTGAACGACATGAAGGAATTCTCCCTGCCGCCGCGGCGTGACAAAATCGGCATCGTCTGTCAGACTACACAGAAGGAGACCACGCTGGCGGGCGTCGTGGCCCGGGTGGTGCCCCAGGCGCGGGAGATCCGGGTGTTCAATACCATCTGCGGAGCCACTGTGGCGCGGCAGGATTCCGTGCGTCGCTTGGCAGCGGAAGTGGATGGTATTATCATTATCGGTGGACGAAACAGCGCCAACACGAAAAAGCTCTTCGAGATCGCCCAGGGCGCGGGGGCACCCGTGCTCTGGATCGAACATGCTCAGGAACTTGATCGGGGGTGGTTGTCGGACAAGGCCATCATCGGCGTAGCCGCCGGGGCGAGCACTCCGGATTGGCTCATTCACCAGCTTATATCAATGCTCGCGACAGAAAGGTCGTCAAGGGGGATGGATGGTAATGGTGGAGCACGAGAACAACGTTGAAGGAATGGATCCGGTCATCGAGAGCGGAAGCACCACGATGGAGGACATGCTGGCGGAGTACGAGGCCCAGGAGATCCATCGGGGGAAACTGGTGGACGGCGTCATCGTCGAGGCGAGCGAGGACGGATGGCTCGTCGACGTGGGCTACAAGTGCGAGGGCTTCCTTCCCCGTCGGGAGTGGACCCATCGCGCTCTGGTCGAGGATGTACCCGAGCCCTCCGTGGGAGACACGATTCGCGTTCAGGTGATCAACATCATCCAGAACGAGGAATCCCAGCTTGTGGTGAGCCGCTGGCGCTCGGCCTTCGACGACCGGTGGAACGCCGTCGAAGAGGCTCTGGGCAAGAGCGATGTCGTCACGGTGCGGGGTCTCCGGAAGGTCAAGGGCGGTCTCATCGTGGATTGCTGCGGCATCGAGGGCTTCATCCCCATTTCGCACCTCGCGGAAGAGGGCCGGGGCGTCAACCCCGGGCGGTTCGTGGATGAGATCTTCGAGGTGAAACTCCTCGAAAAGGACAGAAAGAAGCGTCGCCTGGTCTTCTCCCGGCGTTCCGTGCTGGAGGAGGAGATGAACTATCAGCGGGACGGCTTCTATTCCCAGGTCGAGGAGGGGGCTGTTCTCGAGGGCGCGGTCAGCAGCATCACGTCCTTCGGCGTCTTCGTGAGCCTCGGTCCCGTGGAGGGGCTCGTGCACATTTCCGAACTCTCCTGGCAGCGCAACGCGAAACCCAAGGAAATCGTCAAGAAGGGCGATTCGGTGAAGGTCAAGGTCATCGGCATCGATCGCGAGAACAACCGGATCTCCCTGAGCATGAAGCAGGTCCAGTCGGACCCCTGGGAGACCGTGGGCGAGCGGTGGGGCAAGGACGTGCTCACCACCGGTGTCGTGACGAACCTCACCGATTTCGGCGCCTTCGTGGAGATAGAGCCCGGCATCGAGGGACTGATCCATATCGGCGACCTGAGCTGGACCCGGATCAAGCATCCCAAGGAAGTGCTCCGGAAGGGCGAGACCGTGGACGTGCGCATCCTCGACGTGGACTGCGAGCGCAAGCGGATCAGCCTGGGCTACAAGCAGCTGCACGATCCCTGGAACGGCGTGGGCGAACGCTACGCCGCCGGCCAGGACGTGGAGGTGAAGGTGGTCCGCCTCGCCGAGTTCGGCGCCTTTGTGGAGCTGGAGAAGGGCGTGGAAGGGCTCATTCACATCTCCCAACTGAGCCGTCAGCGGGTGGAGAAGCCCGAGGACGTGCTGCAGGAAGGGCAGGAGGTGACCGCCCGCGTTCTGGAGGTCAACCCCGCGGAGCGGCGCATCCGCCTCAGCCTGAGCGCGCTGCAGCAGCCCGACGAGTCCCAGGAGCAGCAGCAGGCGCAGTCCCGGCGGCACTCCGACGAGGAGCGCTCCGAGCGGCCGCGTCGCCGCCAGGGCGAGGGACGCCAGAAGGAGACCGTTCTGCCCCAGGAGGACGCCTCCGTCACCATCGGAGACTACCTGGGCGGCATGTTTAACAACGGCGGCCGCTAGGCCCCGGATTCGACGGGACCAAAGAGTGACCGCCTTGCCCTCGGGTCGGGCGGTCCTTTGTCGTGTCAGGCAGGAGGGAACGGCATGGCGGTACTTCCGGTGTGCATTTATCCAGATCCGGCGCTGCGCGCTCCCACGGAGGAGGTCACGGAGTTCGACGACGCATTCCGGGCGTTTCTCCGGGACATGTGGGACACCATGGAGTCCAGGGACGGCGTTGGTCTTGCGGCGCCTCAGGTGGGCGTTTCCAGGCGGGTCGTCGTGGTGGTCCTCAAGGGAGAGCGTTATGTCCTGGTGAACCCCCGAATCGTCGAGGCCGAGGGGGAACAGGTGGGCGAGGAGGGGTGCCTGAGTTTTCCCGAGATCTTCGAGAAGGTGACGCGTCCTCGCCGGGTGGTGGTGGAGGCCCGGGACGAGAACGGGAATCTCCGCACCATCACGGGGGAGGAGTTCGCCGCCCGGGCGCTTTCCCACGAGATCGACCACATCAACGGGAAACTTCTCATCGACAACGTCTCGCCTATGAAACGGCATCTCATCAAAAGACGTCTGCAGAAACGAAAGGAATGACCATGGTGTCTCCGGAAGGGCGTTACTGGTTTCTCGGCTCGGGGCTCTTCGCTGCGACCTGCTTTTCCGCGCTCGCGGCGGAGATGCGCTTTGCCCGGGTCGTCACCGCCCCGCCCCGCCCGGCGGGACGGGGGCTGCACCTGCGCCCCGTGCCGCTCGACGAAGCGGCGCGGCAGGCCGGTTATGAGCCGGAGTATTCGGAGAAACTCTCCCGGGAGGAGCGCTTCCTGAAGGTCCTGGAGGAAGAGCGCCCGGACGCGCTCCTCGTGGTGGACTTCGGCCAGCTCATCCTTCCTCCCTTTCTCGATCTTCCCCGCTTCGGCTGCTGCAACATCCATCCCTCCCTGCTCCCCGCCTACCGGGGGGCCGCTCCGCTCCAACGGGCGCTGCTGGACGGTGTCGCCGAGACGGGCGTCACGGTATTCCGCCTCGTCCGCGAGATGGACGCGGGGCCGATCCTCGCCCAGGAGCGCTACGCCGTGGCCCCGGAGGACGATGCGGTGGATCTGCTGCGGGTTCTCGCCCTGAAGGGTAGCCAAATGTTGCTCCGTGTCTTACAATTGTTGCAGCAGGGACATACTCTCGAAAAAAGTCAGGATTCGAGGCTCGCTACTATTGCCCCCAAAATCACCAAAGAAGAAGCGAGAGTGGAGTGGGCTGCTCCTGCCTTCGCCGTGCACAACCGGGTTCGGGCGCTCGCCCTTGCGCCCGGAGCATTTGCCTTTCTTGGAGGAAAACGCGTGAAACTCTGGCGCAGCAGACCTGCGGAGGGAAAAGGACGTCCCGGCGCAGTGCTTCGTCTTGGAGAGAGGGGCCCGATTGTCGCATGCGGTGACGGTGCGGTGGAGCTCCTCGAGGTGCAACCCGAAGGAAAGCCCCGGTGCGGCGCTCTTGCTTGGGTGCGGGGTCTGCGGGAAAACGGAGGGATTTTCTTCGAATGAGCAGAGTCGATGCCCTGAAGCACTGCGACGTCGCCCTGGTGCGGAAACGCCTCATCGGTCTTCATTTTTGGGAACGCAACCTCGCTGTAGGCGGAGCCCTCGGATCGGGCAAGTCCGAGTGGCTTCTGAACCTGGCCCATACGTTTCTCCAGAAGGGGGAGGGAATCCGCATCGCCGATGTGGACATCACCAACCCCTATTTTTGTGTCCGCGAACGGGCGGAGGCGCTCCGCGCCGAAGGATTTCAGGTCATCACCTCTCCGGGGAACGCCCGGTGGGGGGACGCACCGGCCCTTTCTCCGGAGGTGTCCCGCTCCATCGGAGGCTCCGACAGGCTTTTTCTCGATGTGGGAGGAGACGTCCGGGGCGGCATGGCCCTCACCCAGTTCGCGCCGCTTCTGAAAAAAGAAGGCATCACGTTTCTTCTGGTCGTCAATGCCTTCCGCCCCCAGACGAACACGCTGCAGAAGATCGCCGTTCTCCACGCCGAGCTCGAAATGGTGACGGGACTTAAGATCACGGGATTGCTGAGCAATGCCCATTGTCTCGGCGAGACGACCATGGAGGACGTGGCAAAGGGGATCGACCTCGCGAAAGAGGCCTCGGAAGCCCTGGGGATTCCTCTGTTGTACGCGGGTGTCGCGGAAGCACTGTGGTGCGCGGTTGTCGGATCTTCAGAGGAGAGGGCGACGCTCGCGGGCGTTCCGCTCTGGCCTCTGGAGCGGCGTATTCTTCTGCCATGGGAGAGAGGTGTGGTGGATGCCTAAAGGGCGAATTACGGTGATCGAGGATCGGTGCAAGAGCTGCGGCCTGTGTGTTGCGGCCTGTCCGAAGAGCGTTCTGCGCATTTCCGACAGGATCAACGACAAGGGATATCGGCCCGCGGAGCAGTTCGCCGAAGGGTGCATCGCCTGTCGCATGTGCGCGCTCACGTGCCCCGACGTGGCGATCGAAGTTTTCCGGATCGACGAGGATGCGAGGTGAACGCGGCGATGAGCGAACGTGTCCTGATGAAGGGAAATGAGGCCCTGGCGGAGGCGGCGGTTCGTGCGGGCTGCAGGTATTTCTTCGGCTATCCCATCACTCCCCAGAACGAGATTCCCGAGTACATGTCCAGGCGGCTTCCCGAGGTCGGCGGGGTGTATCTCCAGGCGGAGAGCGAAGTGGCGGCGATCAATATGATCTTCGGCGGCGCCGGAACGGGAGAACGGGTGATGACCTCCTCGTCGAGTCCGGGGATCTCTCTCATGTCCGAGGGGATCAGCTACATCGCCGGAGCGGAGCTGCCCTGCGTGCTCATGAACATCGTCCGGGGAGGCCCTGGGCTCGGGAGCATCCTCCCCGCCCAGTCGGACTACTTCCAGGCCACCCGCGGCGGCGGCCACGGCGACTACCGGCTCCTCGTCCTCGCCCCCAGCACCCTCCAGGAGGGAGTGGATCTCACCATGCTCGCCTTCGACCTGGCGGAAAAGTATAAAAACCCCGTGATGATCCTGGGCGACGGCTTCATGGGGCAGATGATGGAGGCGGTGGAGTTCCGCACGCCCGAGCCCATGGAGCTTCCCGACAAGAGGGACTGGGCCGTGGGCTACATGGAGCGGCGCGGAACCCGGGCGCTGGTGAAGAGTCTCTACCTCGACCCGGAGGAGCTGGAGCGGCACAACATGAAACTCCAGGCCAAGTACCGCGAGATGGAGAAGAACGAAGTACGCTACGAGAGCTACAGGACGGACGACGCGGAGATCGTGCTCGCCGCCTATGGCACCACGGCGCGCATCGCCCGATCCGCCGTAGGCGAACTCCGCAGGGAGGGGCTCCGGGTGGGAATGATCCGTCCCATCTCGGTCTATCCCTTCCCCTACGCGCCCTTCGAGAATCTCCCCCGGAGCGTGAAGAACGTGCTGGTGGTGGAGATGAGCTGCGGTCAGATGATCGACGACGTCAGAATCGGCGTCGGCAGGACCGTTCCCGTGCATTTCTGCGGACGCGTGGGCGGCATCGCGCCCTCGGTGGACGAGATCGAGGCCCGGATCCGCGAGATCACGGGCAAGTAGGCCGGGAGGGGACGTCATGAAGGAGACCAAGATTTTCGAGCGCCCGAAATCCATGTCGGATGTGCCGACCCACTACTGCCCGGGGTGTACCCACGGCATCGCCCACAGACTGGTGGCGGAGGTCATCGACGAACTCGGCATTCAGAAGAAAACCTTCGGAGTCGCCCCCGTGGGGTGCTCCGTGTTTCTCTACAACTACATCGACACCGACATGTACGAGGCCGCCCACGGCAGGGCTCCGGCGGTCGCCTCGGCGGTGAAGCGCATCCGTCCCGACATGGTGGGGTTCACCTATCAGGGGGACGGCGACCTGGCTTCCATCGGCATGGCGGAGATCGTCCACGCCGCCAACCGGGGAGAACTCATCACGGTGGTCTTCATCAACAACGCCATCTACGGCATGACGGGAGGGCAGATGGCCCCCACCACGCTGTTGCAGCAGAAGGCCACCACCTGTCCCCTGGGGCGCGACCCCGGCGTGAACGGCTACCCCATGCGCGTGGCGGAACTGCTCGCCACCCTCGCGGCCCCCGCCTACATCACCCGGGTCTCCGTGGCCAAGCCGAAGTACGTGGCCAAGGCGGCGGCGGCGGTGAAGCGGGCCTTCCAGACCCAGATCGACCGGAAGGGCTTTTCCTTCGTGGAGATTCTTTCCACCTGCCCCACCAACTGGGGCATGCGCCCCGCCGACGCGGCGAACTGGGTGGAAGAGAAGATGATCCCCTATTATCCCCTCGGGGACATCAAGGTACCGGAGTAAGGAGGCGATCCGCATCATGGCAGAATTCTTCAGGAGCCTTCTCGCCGCCGGATTCGGCGGACAGGGAGTGCTCACGCTGGGGCAGCTCGTGGCCTACACGGCCATGTACGAAGGACGCCACGTCACGTGGATTCCTTCCTACGGGCCGGAGATGCGCGGCGGCACCGCCAACTGCAGTGTCATGGTGAGCGACGAGGAGATCGCCTCTCCCGTGGTGAGCAGGGCGGACTATGTGGTCATCATGAACCAGCCCTCCCTCGCGAAGTTCGAACCGACGGTGAAACCGGGAGGTATTCTCCTGTACAATGAGGACCTGGTGTCCTACAGGAACCCCAGGACGGACATCACCGTCGTCGCCGTGCCGGCCAACGCTCTTGCCATGGAGCTCGGCAGCGAGAAGGTCGCCAACGTGGTCGTTCTGGGCGCGCTGGTGGAGGCGGGGGACATCGTGGGGGCCGACGCGTGTCTCGCCACCATCAAGGACAAGCTCGGCAAGAAAAAGGCCCAGATGATGGAGATGAACATCACCGCCTTCGAGAAGGGCCGGGAGATCGTGCGAAAGGGCGTATCCTGCTGACGGAAGAGGGCGAAGCGACACAAGGAGGCGTCATGAGCATCGTGGAGGAGTTCGCAAGGAGATCCCGGGAGCTGGACGCGGCGCCGCAGCGGAACGGCAGGGGCGACGGAGAGGAACAGGTCGTCGTGGGAAACAGCATCGATCCCGCCCTCGCCGAGACGAAACTCTCGGGGAGCACGCTCTACCGCGGACGGGTGCTGAACCTGCGCGTCGACGGCGTGCGGCTTCCGAACGGCAAGCGGACGAACCGCGAGGTGGTGGAGCATGCCCCCGCGGTGGGCATTCTCGCCGAGAACGACCGGGGGGAGATTCTGCTCATCGAGCAGTACCGCTATCCCGTGGGGGAGGTGCTCCTGGAGGTGCCCGCGGGAATCATGGAGCCCGACGAACTGCCCCTGGAGACCGCACGGCGGGAGCTGCAGGAGGAGATCGGCTTCGACGCGGAGCATTTCGACGAGATGTGTCGTTTCTACACCTCGCCGGGGTTCAGCGACGAAGTGCTCATTCTCTTCCACGCCACGGGCCTCTTTCCCTCGTCCCTGGCGCCGGACTTCGACGAGACGATCCGGGTCGTCCCCGTGTCCGTCCGGGAGCTTCCGGACCTGCTCTGTCAGGGACGGATCAAGGACGGCAAGACCCTCGTCGCACTGTGCCGCTTTCTCTGCCGGACCACGGCATGTCAGGCGGGAACGCAGACGGAGGCGGGAACGGGGTGCTGAACCGTTCCGCGCCGGGGAACCCGCGGCATGCCGCAGGAACCCCGGCGCTTTTTTTCGGGCCGGCGACGCCGGAGGTGTCCGCCGCAACGGAGGTCGGGGCGGATTTTCGGGCTGCGGAATGTCGCCGGGATCCGGGCCGAAGGGGGTGAAGGAGACATGGACGAAGAGGCCGGGCGCTTGCGGGATGCTCCGGACGGAGCGGAGGCGTCGGACGGGCTGAACGGGCCTGGCGAACCCCTGCGGCGCGGGAGGCTTCGGGGCGGTCGCATCTCCCGGAAGGGGCCGATGGAGGGAAGTCCGCTCCGGGAGGGGCACCTGCGAAGCGGCACGGCGGGCGCAGGTGCAGTGGATGCCGAAGCCGGAGGGCCGGACGGACTGAACGGATCCGGCCGAGGGCGGAGCGGTTTCGACGGCTCCCTTTCGGACGGGTCGGACGAATCGGGCGCAGTGCGCGGGCCTGACGGCGCGGCGGAGGACGAGACGCTTCCGGGAGGCGGGCAGGATGTCGCGGAGGAGCAGCGCGCCGCTTTTCTCGACTTTCTCCGGCTGGAGCGCGGCGCGAGCGAGAACACCGTCCTCGCCTACGGAAGAGACCTCCGGGACTGGACCGCCTTCTGCCGGAGAAGATGTGTCGCCCCCTTTCCTCCCGAGCCGGAAGGGCTCGGGGCCTATCTCAAAGCTCTGACCTTCCAGGGAAAGAGCAAGGCCACCATACAGCGGCGGGCGGCGGCGATCCGGTCGTGCATGCGCTTTCTCGTCCTGGAGGGGTGGTTTCCCGGCGGTGACGCCGCGATTCCCCTGCCGGACAAGGGGCGCAGGCTGCCCCAGATCCTGAGCGAGGGGGAGGTGGAGCGGCTGCTCGCCTCCTGCGCGGGCGCGGCTCCTCTGGACCTGCGCGACCGGGCGATCCTGGAGACCGCCTACGGCTGCGGCCTCCGTGCGTCGGAACTGGTGACGCTGCGGCTGCGGGACCTGGACTTCTCCGGGGGGCGGCTTTGGGCCATCGGCAAGGGGGACAAGGAACGGACGGTGCCCCTGCTCGGAGAGGTACGGGAGATGCTGCGGCGCTACATTCACCAGGGACGCCCCTCCCTCGACGCGGCGGCCCGGGAGGAGGTCTTTCTGAGTCGCACCGGCGGCCCTCTGGGCAGGGAGGATGTGTGGCGCATCATCCGCCGGAGGGGCAAGGGAGCGGGAATCGCCGCATCCCGGCTGCACCCCCACGTGCTGCGTCATTCCTTCGGAACGCATCTGCTGCGCCGAGGGATGGACCTGCGAACCCTTCAGGAACTCCTCGGACATTCCTCCATCGCCACCACGGAGCGGTATACTCATTTCGACGCGGAGCTGCGGGACGTGTACGACTCCTGCCATCCCAGGGCGTAGGAGGCGCAGTCGCCCCGGCCGCTCCGCCCAGGGCGGGTGTCCGGATGCCCCCTGATGGCGCGACCGGCGACCGCACCCCGCATGCTGATAGTTGCGCGGCGCCTCGGATTGTCGGCGGATGTCCGACGACGGCGGCAGATTTTCTTCGAGGAGGTTTTCTCCATGTCCAAGGAACAGTGTGCGGAATACAGGCGGCATGTGGAAGAGGCGACGGCTTTCGTCGCCCGCAACGTGGGTTTTGTGCCCCGGGCCGCGGTGGTGCTGGGCTCGGGGCTCGGCAGTGTGGCCGAGGCCATCGAGAACCCCGTGGTGATCCCCTACGGCGAGATTCCCCACTGGCCGCTCTCCACCGCGCCGGGGCACAAGGGGCGCCTTGTGGCGGGGCACCTGAAGGGCGTGCCCGTGGTGGCCATGCAGGGGCGGCTTCACTACTACGAAGGCTATTCCATGCGAGAGATCACCTTTCCCGTGCGGGTCTTCGGCGGCTGGGGCACGGAGGTCTTCTTCGCCACCAACGCCTCGGGGGGCGTCCACTACGGCCTCCTGCCCGGCGATCTGGTGCTCGTGGCGGACCACATCAACCTCATGGGAGCAAATCCTCTCTTCGGTCCCAACGAGGACGACTGGGGTCCCCGTTTTCCCGACATGACCCTCGCCTACGACAAAAAGCTCATGACCCTGGCGGAGGAGGTGGCCCTGCGGGAGTCGGTGAACCTGAAGCGGGGCGTCTACATCGCCTTTGCCGGGCCCTCCTTCGAGACCCCCGCGGAGATCCGCATGGCCCGGGTGCTGGGGGCGGATCTGGTGGGCATGTCCACTGTGCCGGAGATCATCGTGGCGCGGCACATGGGCATGCGCATCCTCGCCGTCTCCTGCGTGGCCAATTACGCGGCGGGCATGACCGCATCACCCCTCACGCACCAGGAAGTGCTGGACGAAATGGAACGCGCCGCGGATCGGCTCACGCGCCTGGTGGTAGGCGTCGTTGCGTCCCTTGAAGAAGAGAGGAGGGGGACATCATGAATCCCCTGGTCTTCATCGAGACGAAGCGCGACGGAGGGTGCCATACGCCGGAGGAGCTGCGGCAGTTCGTCCTCGCCTGCCGGAAGGGAGAATTCCGGGACTACCAGATTGCGGCGTGGCTCATGGCGGTGTACTTTCAAGGGCTTTCTCCGGAGGAATTGCGGGCGTTCACCGAGGCCCTCGCCGAGTCGGGGCACATGGTGCGCCTGCCGGAGGAGCTGCACGCCGTGGACAAGCACAGCACGGGCGGCGTGGGGGACAAGGGCACCCTCGTGGTGGTGCCCCTCGTGGCGGCCTGCGGCGTTCCCGTGTCGAAGCTGAGCGGTCGGGGGCTGGATTTCACCGGGGGTACCCTGGACAAGCTCGAATCCATTCCGGGCTTCCGATCGGGGTTTTCTTTGGAGGAGCTTCAAGAGCTGGTGCGCACCGTGGGATGCGCCGTGGCGGGACATTCTCTCGAAATCGCTCCCGCGGAGGGGCTCTTCTACGCGTTGCGGGACGTGACGGGAACCGTTCCCTCCCTGCCTCTCATCGCCAGCAGCATCGTGAGCAAGAAACTCGCCGGAGGCGCCTCGGGCTTCGTCTTCGACGTGAAATGCGGCAGCGGGGCCTTCATGCGCACCCGCGAGGATGCCCGGAACCTGGCCCGGCTACTCGTGGATCTTTCCCGAGACCTTGGACGCAAGGCCAAGGCGCTCGTGACCGACATGGACGTGCCCCTGGGGCGGTGGATCGGCAATGCCGCGGAGGTGCTCGAAGCGGTGCACACCCTGCAGGGACGGGGGCCGAAGGACACGGAGGAACTTTCCCTCGCCCTCGCGGGGGCCATGCTCGTCCTTGCCGGGGCCGCATCCTCCCGCGAAGAGGGGCTCCGCAGGGTGGAGAAGGCGCTCCGCAGCGGCGAGGGGCTTGAGATGTTCCGCCGCTTCGTCGCCGCCCAGGGAGGCACTCCGGGCGTGGCGGACGATCCCGAGGGCGTGCTTGCCCTGGCGCCGTCGCGGTGGGATCTCGTCGCCCCCGAAACGGGGTGGCTCGACCGGATCGACGCCCGGAAAGTGGGCGTCGCGATGCGCCTCCTCGGAGGCGGGCGGCTGCACAAAGACGATGCCATCCATCCCGGCGTCGCCGCGGAGGTTCTGGTGCGTCCCGGTGGGGCCGTAGAGGCGGGATCTCCGGTGCTGCGGCTCCACTACGACGACGAAGCCCGGCTGGCCGAGGCGAAGGACGCCCTTCGGGACGCTCTCGTCATCGTGCAGGAACAGCCGCCCCGTCGCTCGGTGGTGCTGGAGGCTGTGGACTGACCGGAGCGGACCGGACCGGACCGGACCGGACCGGACCGGTGAAAGACCTCCTTCCTTTGGGGAGACGGCCGAATGTCTGCGGGTGCTCGTGGATGTCCGTTGCCGGTCGCGGCAAGGCCTGCGGCGCGGTAGAGGAAAGGGCGCACGGGGCTTGCGGAACTGCTGGAGAAGCGGACGTGCGGCGGGAAGAGCGCGGAGCTGGATGGCGGCGGAGCGGCGGCGAAGAAGGACGACGGCTTTGCATCCGAACATGAGGGTGGTGGAGACGATGGGGCGGACACCGACCGAGGACCGGCGGGACGCGGCGGATCTGGAGAGCGTGCTCGTGGCGTTTCTTCCCTTTGTCCGCAAACAGGCGGGCATTCTTTCCGGCAACGATGCCCATCTCAAGGATGATCTCATCCAGGAGGGTCTCTTCGCGCTCTGTCGCAGCGCCGGCTCCTTTGATCCCGATCGGGGCTCCTACGCCTCCTTCGCCTGCTCCTGCGCACGGAACGCCATGATCTCCTACCTGCGGAGGACCTCGTCCTCCCGGGAGGACCTGGTAGACGAGACGGTCAGCCTGGAGGATCTCGAAGTCGGGGAGGATTTGCTCGGAATCGCCGAGGACCGGGAGTTTCTGGGGCACCTGCTGGACCGACTCACCCCCGTGGAGATCGCCGCCGTGGACGCCCTTTGGGCCTGCGGCAGCGTGGGCCGCGCCGTGGGAACTCTCGGTTGGCCCTACAAAAGGGTGGAGAATGCCCTAGCCCGGGTACGGAACAAGGCCCGGCGCCTTGTGGCGGAGCGCGACCCCTCGAAAACGGAATAACTCACATCAGAATATCGCATAGCTCCAGTGCTGGACAGGACAAACCGGCACCGTTACAATGACGGAGCGACGCGGAGGCGAGTGGTGGCTGGTGCTGTCCCTGGGCTTCAAACCCAGTGTGGGGTGCTGAGCGGCGCCCCGGGTGGGTTCGATTCCCACACGCCTCCGCCAGAACACTCTCGATAGTTGCAATTGCTTACTTCGAAAAGAACCGAGAGCCGTTCGCTACACTCAGGAAGCGCTTTTTCCCTTTTTGCTCCACCGACTGCTCCACCGACTGCTCCACTTTCGAAGGAAGGCGGAGA
Organism: Aminiphilus sp.; assembly: GCF_029975095.1. Lineage (NCBI taxonomy): Bacteria > Thermotogati > Synergistota > Synergistia > Synergistales > Aminiphilaceae > Aminiphilus > Aminiphilus sp. Next base: position 625 of record NZ_JARKPW010000235.1, on the reverse strand, counting down.
ACTGCTGTTTCAGATCTTCGCGGAACGGCACGAGCGGGGATCGGTCATCGTGACGACGAATCTCGGATTCGGAAGCTGGACGTAGGTCTTCGGGGATCCGAACATGACGGCGGCCCTGCTCGACCGGATGACCCACAAGGCGTACATCATCGAGTGCACGTGGGAAAGTTACAGACTGAAGGAAACCCTGAGGGAGGGAAGAAAGAGAAGCCACATACAACTCAAAACGGCGGCTGCGGAAGAATGACCAGGGTGGTCAAAATTCGGCTGTCCCTGGTGATCAAATTTGCATTGACAAAACCAATTTCCGCTCCTCGCCGCCGCCAATGCCTTCTCACTGCGCTGATAACGCTCGAACAGCGCAGTGGAGAATTCTCCGTTGCGGTCTCTGGGAATCCGCAGTTCCAGCTTGCCGATTCGCGTGACCGGACTTCGGGTATCGTAGCCTGACCGATAACCCGTACGTTCTGTGTTGCGCTCATGGCGTTCGGCTCCAAGGAGTTCCGTCATTTCCCCGTCAAGGATGTCTTGCAACACTTCCTTCATCAGGGTCTTCAGGGCGTCCGTTTCGTTCCCGAAAAGGGCTTTCATTCCAGCGAAACGACTGCTATGCTTCTTTCCGGTC
>NZ_JARKPW010000156.1:0-16592 GCF_029975095.1 Aminiphilus sp. | reverse complement strand
CATCGGTTTTTTTCTGGACGACCGGTCCATTCTTCTCATGCTTCCTGAGACGCCCTTGGGAGGTGCTCAGATTCTCGCGGTGAGGCTGGGCGAACTTTTTCAGAATGTCCTTGCCGTGCAGTCGAGGATGGGCAAGACCATTGCCGCCGAGCTGCTCGTCGGGCTTCATTTCTACCGGGGAACGGAGCCGCTGCAGACACACAGCCTGGTGGGTATGCTGCAGCAGTCACTCCGTCCTTTTCAGGAATTGAAGGGACATCGCCCTCAGGAAACACCCGGAGAATGAGGCAGAGCGGTGTGGTGTCCTCGTGCGGTTTCACGGGGAAAAGAGCGTGTTCGGTCGAAAGGACCGGATGCATATTTCGAAAACAGACGGAGGAACGTTCGTGAGCGTGTTCGAGTCGAATCAGCTCCTTGCCTACGTACGAGTGGATGAGCATCTGGCCCTGAGCCTGAGCATCGGTTCCAGGGGGCCCCATTTGATGATCGAGAATCTCGATACGGGAAAGAAGAAAGCCACGAGGCTCTCGTGGATGGAGAGTGCCAAGGAGTTGCAGATCAAGATCGCCAAGGGCAAGACGCAGACTTACCCTCCCGATGTGCTTCGCGGCGCCGTGAATGCGCTCATGGAGCAGGTTCTGGAACAGGGGCAGATCCGTTCGCAGCTCTGGAAGCTGTTTCGCTTCTTCTCGGTGCTCGTGCACGAGCCGAAGAACGTGATGCGGGAATCGGAACTCCGCGTCCTCTCGGAGGAAAAACGCCGGGTGCTTTGGCTGGCCTGCTTCGCCTCTGGAGACACACCGGGTGTCCTGCGCCCCTGTTTCGCCCAGGGGGAGAGCGAGCGGGCCGTCCTCGGCCGTTTCTTCAAGGACCACGGAGAACCCTGGGGAATCGGAATTCCCCTCGAACCGGGCGAACGGGGAGTGGTCTCCCTGAAGAAACGGGGTATCGCCCCCACGCTCATGACGGTCTACGGGGACCGGTGGTACCGCCCGATCATGCTTGCCTCGGCGGGAACGCTCATGGGCATGAGCGACTGGTCCGGTGACGACGAGGGGACGCTCGGCTATTCCATTTGGCGCCCGTTGCTCGCGGACGTCGCGGAGGATCTCGCCGATAAAAAGGAAGAGGCGGCGAAGGGCATCGTGCAGCGCCTGAGGGTGTTCATCAAGCATTTTCACAGGCTGCCGCTCCTGTCCGAGTCGTCCGTGCTCGACAGCCACGATGCGCTCAAGGCGGAGGGATACGGCAGAAGAGAGCGCTTCGACGAGAACACGGGAGCCCTGGGCAACGTGGTCTTCGACGTCACCCGTTATGTCCGGGATGACGGACAGGGGGCGCTGACCTGTCGGGTCAAGGGGCCGACTTTTCCTCCAAAGGAGGACCTTGTGTTGCGTTTCGGGCCGGAGGTATACGAAGAGGCGCTTCATGAGGATGCCTGTGGCAGCATGGAAGACAGCAGATTCACCATGGTGAACCTGATCCAGGCGAAACAGATGCAAAAGTGGATCGGCATGGCGGAGTCACTGGTGGGCATTCTGACCCCTCCCCTTGAAGGAGGCTCCTGAGGTTCTCACATAGCGCGGGCGGTGTGGAAAACGGCACGGGTGCGTGCGGTTCAGAGGTGCGACAGGGCTTGTGCCGGAGAGTTTTTCAGGGAAGCGCAACGGATTCGGAATGGTGCGGAACGCGGCGGAAAGGTGTCTGGCGGAGGACGAGGGATTCGAACCCCCGGAGCTTGCGCTCAACTGATTTCAAGTCAGCCGCCTTCGACCGCTCGGCCAGTCCTCCGCGCACGGCCCACATTCTAGACTAAAGTGCGTCTTTTCGCCACTGTTTTTCGGGAGATCCTGCAGGATATGCCCGGCGGTTTCGCTCCGCCGCAGTTCGCGTCGCTCCTTGCGGAAAGGGCGGGTGTTCCCCGTCGTTCCGAAAAGGAGGCGGGGGGCCGTTTCCGACGAAAGAGGTTGCGGTGTGCGGTGCTCCGGTACCGTTCGTTTCGAACTCCCCAAGGAGGTGCGGCATGACCAGAGAGGAGATCATTCGGCGTTTTGTCTGCGTTCCCTCGCGGGTCGCCGTGGTCGGTGCGTCGCCGAAGCCCGAACGCCCCGTGAACGGCGTCATGGAATACCTGAAGGGAAAGGGCTTTTCCCTCTTTCCTGTGAATCCCGCCTACGCAGGACGCGACATCCATGGCGTGTCCTGCGTAGGTTCTCTGGAGGATGTCCCCCGTCCCGTGGACGTGGTGGCTCTTTTCGTCTCGTCGGGGCAGCAGGATGATGTCCTCGCCGTGCTCGCCCACCTTCCGTTCAAGCCCGTGGTGTGGATGCAGCCCGGCGCGGAGAACGCCGAGGCGGAGCGGAATCTCCGTGCGCAGGACTACGACGTGGTGAGCGGGGAATGCCTCATGGCCGTATCCAGGGCACGTTGCGCGTCCTAGGGGGCGTTTTTTCCGGAAAGTCGGTCTTTTGTCCGCAGCGTTTCCTTCGGGACATTCTCGAAAGGATCCTTTTTCGCCGTCCTTCCGCTCGGGCGAAGCTCTCGTCATGTTTGCAGATGTTTCAGCGGGAAGAGGCGCCCCTCTTTCCCGTTGACGACGGAGCGAAAAAGAGGTAGGATACTTCTTGAATTAGGATGTCCTAACTTTCTTGTGGAATTGGGGGGAGCGGAATGGAACAGCGCAGGGTGTATCTGGATCATTCGGCCACGACCCCCGTGGATGATCGGGTTCTGGAGGCCATGATGCCCTTTTTTAAGGGGGACTTCGGTAATCCCAACAGCATCCACGCCTGGGGGAGGCGTGTTCGGGAACACGTGAACGGGGCGAGGGAACGTGTCGCCTCTCTTCTCGGTGCCGAGCCGAGGGAAATCATCTTTACCGGCGGCGGCAGTGAGGCGGACAACCTGGCCATCAAGGGTGGGGCTTTCGCGCTCAAGGCAAGGGGAAAACATGTGATCACCTCCGCCATCGAACACCATGCCGTGCTCGATACGGTCAAGTGGCTCGGGGAAAACGGTTTCGACGTGACGATTCTCCCCGTGGATGCCCAGGGAATGGTCTCTCCCGAGACCTTCAGGAATAGCCTCCGGGAGGACACGGTTTTCGCCACCGTCATGTACGCGAACAACGAGGTGGGAACGGTACAACCCATCGCGGAACTGGGTGCGATCTGCCGGGAGCGGGGAATTCTCTTCCATACCGACGCGGTGCAGGCGGCGGGGCATATCCCCATTGATGTGCGTACCCTTCCGGTGGACATGCTCACCCTTTCGGCGCACAAAATGTACGGCCCCAAGGGCGTCGGGGCGCTGTACCTGCGCAAGGGAGTGCGGATTCCGCCCCTGGTGCATGGAGGAGGTCAGGAGTTCGGCCTTCGTTCCGGGACGGAAAACACCGCGGGAATCGTCGGTTTCGGAGAGGCGGCTCTGCTCGCCCTCGACCGCTTCGAGAACGGCGACGACGAAAAGGAGCGGTTTCTCCGGGACAAACTCATCGACGGAATTCAGGCGAGGATCGACGCAGTGCTGCTCACGGGGCACCGGACACGACGTTTGCCCTTCCACGCCAGCGTCTGCATCGAGCATATCGAGGGAGAGGCCATGCTTCTCCGGCTCGATGCCGTGGGAATCGGGGCCAGCAGCGGTTCCGCCTGCACGTCGGGAAGTCTCGATCCGAGCCACGTGCTGCTTGCCATGGGGCTTTCCCACGTGACCGCCCACGGATCGCTCCGGCTCTCCCTGGGCAAGGACACCACCGAGGCCGACATCGACTATGTTCTGGACGCGCTGCCTCCCGTCGTGGAGACCTTGCGCGCCATGTCTCCCTTCGGCAGGAAATGACCGGAAGGGGAAGGAGGAATTTCCATGTACACGGAAACGGTACGCGACTACTTCCTGAATCCCCGCAACGTGGGGAGCCTCGACCATGCCGACGGGATCGGCGAGGTGGGGAACGCCAAGTGCGGCGATGTGATGAAGATCTCTATCAAGGTCGAGGATGACCGCATCACGGACGTGCGCTTCGAGACCTTCGGCTGCGCCGCCGCCATCGCCAGCAGCTCCATCGCGACGGAGATGATCAAGGGAAAGACTCTCGACGAGGCGCTCCAGGTGACGAACAGGGATGTGCTCGATGCTCTCGGAGGACTCCCGGCGGAGAAGATTCACTGCTCCCTCCTCGCCGAGGAGGGGATCCGGGCCGCCGTGGAGGATTACCGGTCCCGCATGGCGGAGAGCGCCTGATGTCCGGGCGGGTCGTCGCCGTCTGCATTGCCGCGTCGAAGGGCGTTCCCAAGGAGGACGTCGGGGTCGGTCTTCTCGTTCCCGAAATCGGCATCGAAGGGGACGCCCACGCGGGTTTCGCCCATCGCCAGGTGAGCCTTCTGAACATGGAGGACATCCGGGAGATGCAGGCGAAACTACCGGAACTCCATCCCGGAAGTTTCGCTGAGAACCTCACCATCGAAGGATTCGACCTCGGGCTTCTCGAGATCGGCCATCGTTTCCGCGTGGGAGAGACTCTGCTCGAAGTGACGCAGATCGGCAAGGAATGCCATACCCGCTGTGCGATCTATCACACCACGGGGGATTGCATCATGCCCAGAAAGGGCATTTTCTGCCGTGTTCTCAAGGGTGGAACGGTGCGGCGCGGCGACGAGGTCGCTTTTGAGGTCGCAGAGGTGGCGTCGCCGGGAACGTAAGGTTGCCCATGGGCGCGGTTTCTCTCCTGCCTGTCCCTGGGACAAGGAACCGAACCCGGTACTGTCATGTCCGCGTCAGCTCTGTTTCCCCGTTTCTCTTTTCCCTGGAACAAGGAGCCGCATGCGACGGCATGTCTTTTGCACCCGGGAGTTTTGTCCGCTCTGGAATAGGGGCCCGGGCGTTCAGCTGTAGGTAGCTTTTCTCCTGGACTCTTCGTCCGCCGGAAACCCGGAAGAAGGGGATGTGGCCGGGGCGGGGCTCGGATACTTTGTCCGTCCGAGGCAAGGTGTTTCGGGGGAAATTCCCTCTTCTCCCCCGGCAGGAACGTTTTTCTTCCACGGAAGGGTGACCGCTCCCAGGTGGACTTTCCGCGGCAGTTTCGTTTCATGAGATGAGACAGAGGCACGACGGGAGAGATTGCCTGATACCCGCCGGACCGCCGGATTCTTCCGGAGGATCCGGCGGGTTTTTTTGCGCCTCTCTGTTCCGTTTCTGCTGTTTTCAGGTGAAGGAAAACAGCAGGATCCTTCGTAAGGTGTATGATTGATGAACAGAGGAATCACGGCAGGGGAAGCGCAGGGGGGACCATTCCCGTACGTTCCGTTTTGGGGCTTTTGCGACTCTTTCCTGACGTGGTCTGCGGATTTCCTGCGGAGGTGGTTGGATTCATGCGTGTCGAGGGAACGACCTCTCTTCGGGTTCGTTACGCCGAAACGGACGCCATGGGCGTCGTCTATTACGGCAACTATTTCACTTGGTTTGAGGTGGGGCGCTCCGCCTTCTGCCGGGACCAGGGGACGCCCTATCCCGAGTGGGAGGCCCGGGGGGTGTTTCTTCCCTGCGTTGAGTCCCACTGCCGGTACAAGCAGTCTGCGCGCTACGACGAGGAGGTGCTCCTCCGCACATGGATCGAGGATGTGCGGGATCACAGCGTTACCTTCGCGTATCGGGTGGAGCGCTCCGAGGACGGGCGACTCCTCGCCGAAGGATGGACGAAGCATGCCTTTTGCGACAGGCAGGGGAAGCTCCTCCGATGCCCCCAGCCGTTTTCCGAATGGCTGGAGAGCGTGTCGGATTCCAAATCCAATGGATGAGGGGTGGTAGGGGTGCGCAAACGGGAAATCTTGTTGGGGAACGAGGCCATCGCCAGGGGGGTCGTCGAGGCGGGATGCGAGGTGGCCTCGGCCTATCCGGGAACGCCTTCGTCGGAGATTCTTCCGGCCATCGCCCGGTTTGCCGATGAACTCGGGACGAAGACGGCCGTGGAGTGGGCAGTCAACGAGAAGGTTGCCTTCGAGGTGGCGGCGGCGGCGGCCTTTGCCGGAAAGAGAAGCTGCGCCGTCATGAAACAGGTGGGGCTCAACGTGGCGGCGGATGCGCTGATGAGCGTGGCCTATTTCGAGCTGGCCGGCGGCTTTCTGGTGGTTGTCGCGGACGATCCCGGTCCTCACAGTTCCCAGACCGAACAGGACAGCCGGGCCTTCGCCCATTTCGCCAAGATTCCCTGTTTCGACCCCGCCACGGCGGAGGAGGCCCGGGACATGGTGGCCGTCGCCTACGACCTCTCCGAGAAGTACCACATGCCGGTCATGCTTCGTCCCACGGGGCGGGTGGACCACGCGAGGCAGGACGTGGAACTCCGGGAGATCGCCGCTCCGGAACGCCCCGCCAGGTTCACGAAGGACGTCCGCCGGTGGGTCTGTCTTCCCGCCCACGTCCGCCTGAACCATCCCCAGCTCAACGCCAAGAACGACGCGATCCGGGAGGAATTCGAGACGTCCTTCGATGCCTTCACCTACGAGGTACCGGCGAAGGAGAAGGCGAAGCTGGGCATCGTCGCCTCGGGAGTGAGCTTCGCCATCGTCTCGGACCTCCTCGCCGCCTGGGGAAGGACGGACGTGGCACTTCTCAAGATCGGCACGCCCGTGCCGCTCCCGGTGCGCCGGGTGGAGAGTTTTCTGGCCCGCCACGAGAAGGTGCTGCTCCTTGAGGAGACCTATCCCGTCATCGAGGAACAACTCCGGGACCGGACGAAAGTGCTCGGACGCTGGAACGGGGCGGTTCCGCGAGAGGGAGAGCTGCTTCCCGAGGTGATCGCCGGAATTGTGGCGAGGGCGCTGGGAGAGCCGCTTCCGGAGGCGGCGGATCCTTCGCTGAAGGCGGCGCTGGAGGAACTCCAGGTGAAACCCCGTCCGCCCATGCTCTGCCCCGGCTGTCCCCATCGGGCGAGTTTCTTCGCCATCCGGAAGGCCGTTCCGAACGGCATCTATCCCTCGGACATCGGCTGCTACACCCTCGGGGTGAACCAGAAAATGGTGGATTCGGTGATCTGCATGGGCGCGTCGGTGACGCAGCCTTCGGGATTTCACCTGGCCTACCGGGTGGACGGCAAGGAGCAGCCCATCGTTGCCACCATCGGCGATTCCACCTTCTTCCACATGGGCATCCCCGGTCTGGTGAACGCCGTCTACAACCGCCACGCCTTCGTGCTGGCCATTCTAGACAACAGCATCACCGCCATGACGGGGGGGCAGCCCAACCCGGCGGTGGGCGAGAAGCTCCGCAAGGGAGATCCGGGGCGCGCCGTGGACATTGCCGGCGTGGTGCGCGGCTGCGGTGTCTCCTTCGTGCGCACCGTCGAGGCCTACGACATTCCGGCGGGGATCGACGTGGTGAAGGAGGCCTGGGAGCACGCCCGGCAGGAGAAAGAACCCGCGGTGGTGCTCTTCCGGCACCCCTGCATGCTCCTTCGGTGCGAACAGGCGAAGGTTCCCGTCCGCGTCGACCAGGAGAAGTGCGTGGGCTGTCGTTTCTGCATCAACTTCTTCAACTGCCCCGCCCTGCGCTTTGACGAGGAGAAAAAGAAGGCCTTCGTGGACGACCGCTTCTGCGTCGCCTGCGGTGTCTGCCGTGAGGTCTGCCCTCACGGGGCCATCGTTCCGATTCGGGAGGAGGAGTAGCCATGCAGTATGTCGTGGTGGGACTCGGCGGCCAGGGAATTCTCTTCAGCAGCAAGGTCCTCGGACATATCGCCCTCGGCCGGGGCATGCACGTGCTCGGCAGCGAGGTACACGGCATGGCCCAGCGCGGCGGTTCCGTGGTGAGCCACTTCAAGGTGGGGAACTACCTGAGTCCTCTCGTGCGCAGCGGCGATGCGGACATCCTTCTCGCCTTCGACCAGAACGAGGCATTCCGCAATCTCCAGTTCCTGAAGAAGGGAGGGGCGGCGGTCCTCAACGTGCACGCTCCCGAGGCGCTGGACAACGCGCATCTCCGAAGGTTCTGCGACTCCCGGAATCTGCGTCTCTGCGCCATTCCCGGCTACGACATCCTCCGGGAGCACATGGGAGGGCGTTTTCTCTTTCTGAACGTGCTCATCCTCGGCGCCATGTGCGGCGCAGGCGTCGGCGACGTCTCCATGGAGGAAATGCGGCAGGCCGTGGCGGAGCTGTCGCCGGAGAAATTCCGGGAGGCGAACGGCAAGGTGCTCGAGCTCGGCTACGGGCACTTTACGGCATGACGCGACTCCTCCCGGGCGAATGAACGCTCTCCGCCGCCGCGCCGCCGCACGGGAAGAAACGCACGACGAGCGGAGAAAAGGCAGAAGTGCGCCGTCGAACCCGCGGCGCACTTTTCGCACGCCGACATGACGGCATCCCTTTTCGCCCCGTTCTCTTCCGTCCGTCGCGACGGGCATGACGAGGAGGGCTTTTTCCGGCCCCCGAAAATTCCTTTTGTCGCCTCCTCGCGGCGTTCCTTCGGGTTCAGCCTTGTGGAACTCCTCTTCGTGCTCGGTGTGATGACGATCCTTGGCGGGAGCTTGGCCCTGACTCTCACGCACCGGCTTCTCGGGAACGACGCGACGGAGACGGTGCGGGAGGACGGCCGGAGATTCGCCGCGTGGCTGCAGGGCAGAATGACCGAGGCGAACCGCAGGCGAGAGGGGTTCCAGCTTTTTTTTTCCTCGGGCCTGACCGAGAGCGTTCTTCTTTCCTGGAATGCCACGGGATCGACGGAGCGTTTCACTGCGGGAGGGAAAACGTGGTTTTCCGTCCAGGGAGCGTTCGTCACCCGCTCGACCTTCACTCCCATGCAATTCACCTTTTCCCCCGCGTTTACCCTGGAACTGCGTTCCGAAAGGCGCCCGCGTGCGGTGCCGGTGTGCTATTTCGTGGCCTCCCTCTACGGCAGGACCGACCTTCGGGACACGCCTCCCTGAAAACATGCTTGAAACGGAAAGAGGGAAAGGGTATTCTGAATACCCGGAAACGCTTTGACCGGGGAACCGGAGAAAGACGACGAGGCAACGGCAGTGCGCGTTACGGCGCGACATTCGAAACGGGAGGAATTGCTTTGGCAGCGAAACCGTGGTGGCGGGAAACGATCGAGACGATTCTTTGGGCCCTTGCGCTCGCCCTGATTCTCCGTACCTTCGTGGTGCAGGCCTTCTGGATTCCCAGCGGTTCCATGATTCCGACCCTCGAAATCGGCGATCGTGTCCTGGTGGCAAAGTTCTGGTACACCTTTTCCGAGCCGAAGCGTGGGCAGATCGCGGTGTTCAAGTATCCCGTTGATCCTCAGCGGGATTTCGTGAAGCGCATCATCGGGCTTCCTGGAGAGACCGTCTCCATGAAAGACGGTGTTGTCTACATCGACGGAAACCCCATCGACGACAGTTATGTGCGGAATCACGACTACTACGACATGGAACCCGTGAAGGTGCCGGAGGGGCAGTATTTCGTCCTCGGCGACAACCGCCCCAACTCCCAGGACGCCCGGTTCTGGCCGGACGTGCACAAGTTCGTTCCCCGGAGCTATCTCAAGGGGCCGGCCTTCGTCCGCTACTGGCCCATCGCTCGCATAGGCCTTCTCGAATAGCCATGGCGGGACGCACGGTCTGGTTTCCCGGCCACATGGCCAAGGGACGCCGGGAACTCGAGGGGCTTGCGGAAAAACTGGACCTTTTCGTGGAGGTGCGGGACGCGCGGGCGCCGCGGGCGACGGCGTCTCCCGGGGGTGTAGAGCTGGCGGCGCTGCGCCCCGTCTGGGTCGTCCTCGCCAAACGCGATCTTGCGGACGGCGCCGGAACGGAGCGGTGGATGACCGCTTTACGGGCCCAGGGGAGACGCGCCTGGGCCTTCGATCTCCTCCGGGACGGTGTCGACGACCTTCGGTCCGCTCTGATCGCGGCGTCGCCGCGCCACCGGGAAGTTCGTCTCGCCGTGGTGGGCATTCCGAACGTCGGCAAATCGCAGTTGTTGAACCTGCTCATCGGTAAGCACAGCGCCGCCGTGGGAGGCATCCCCGGCGTGACCCGGGGTGTCGCCTGGTATCGGAGCCGGGAGGGACTTCTCGTGGTGGACTCCCCGGGCATCCTCGATCCCCACGGAGGTGCCCAGGTACATCGCATGCTCGCCTGGCTCGGGTGCAGCAAGGGGGATGTGACGGGCGGGTACGAACTTCTCGGAACGGAGTTGTTGCGTTATCTCCGGGAGCAGCGGCTCTGGGATCTCGTCGAGAAAACCTGGGGGATTCCCGAAAGCGTATCCGAAGAAAGCGCGTCTGCGGACGAGGAAGATTCCGAGGACGTGGGCACGCCCGAAGAAACAGACCCTCGGGACGATCTCCACCGTGTGGGATGCCGGCTGGGGTGCCTGGTCCGGGGCGGTCGCGTGAACCGGGAGGCGGCGGGGAAAAAGCTCTGCGAAGCCTTTGCCACGGGAAAACTCGGCCGGGTCACCCTGGAGCGCGCTCCGGAGGTCCGCTGATGCTCGTCGCCGGAGTGGACGAGGCAGGCCGGGGGCCCCTCGCCGGTCCGGTCGTCGCGGCGGCGGCGATTCTCCTGCCCTCTCAGATCCGGATTCTTCATGCGTTCGGACTTACGGATTCCAAGAAACTCTCCCCGCGAAAGCGGGAGCGGCTCTTCGCCCTCCTCTGCGACCTGGGCGTGCTCTGGAAGGCCCAGGCGGCGAGTCCCGAGCGGATCGACGACATGAATATCCTCCAGGCATCCCTCTGGTGTATGAAACGGAGCGTGCGGGCACTTCCCGTTCCTCCCGATCTCGTGGTTGTGGACGGTACCGTGCGGATTCCCGGGCTCGACCTTCCGCAGCGGACACTTCCGAAGGCGGATGAGCGGGTGCTCGCCGTCGCGGCGGCGTCGGTGGTGGCCAAGGTTTTGCGGGATCGCGTGCTGACCGTGCTGGACAAGGTGTATCCGGGCTGGGGTTTTGCCAGGCACAAGGGATATCCCACGGCGGAGCATCGCCGGATTCTGGAGGAAAAGGGACTCTCCCCGGTGCACCGGCGGAGTTTTTCCTGGAGGATGCTGCCATGACGGGTGTGGGAGGGCTTCCCGGAGGCGGAATCGACCCGCGTTCCCAGGGACTGGAGCGACTTCCGGCGGAGCAGACCCCCGTTTCCCGGGGAGAGCAACGCCCCATTCCTCATGGGTCGGTCGTGGAGGGAATCGTGCTCCGGGCGGACGAGGACGGAGAATATCTCGTCTCCGTGGCGGGGCGCCAGATGCGGGCGTTGTCGAATCTTCCCCTGCTGGTGGGGCAGCGCTTCCGGGCGCTCTGGGACGCGAGCGGCGATGTTCCTCTCCTGCGTCTTTCAGAGAAGGATTCGGCCCTGCTCGCCCGCGTTCCCTTCCAGGACAGGGAGCTGGCGGCGGCCCTTCTTTCCCGGGGACTTCCGGCCTCGCAGGATGTGCTGCAGGGGCTGCGGGCGGTCTGGCTTCGCCTCGGCGGCAGCGCGGACATGCTCGGATCCTTGGTGGAACTCTGGGCGAGGGACTTGCCCCTGACCTTCGCGAACGTTCAACTCGTCGCATGGTACGCCGCGCTCCAGGAAAAACAGCTCGCCAACCTGTGGAAGCGCCTCAGGGAGAATCTGCAAAGCGGCGAGCGGCTTGCCTCCCGGGATGGGGAGCCTCCCGGCGCGGCGGCCCTGGCGGGGGACGACGAGGAACTCTCCCGTTTTCTCCGCGCTCACGGTTTTCTGTCCAAGTCGGCCCGGCAGGGAATCGACCCGGCGCTTTTGGCGCCGGCGCGATGGCCTCTGGACGAGGATGTCCCCGCCTTCGCCGATGTGGCTGCCCATCTGGAGGAACGGGAGGGACGGAAAATCTGGCGCGTCGCCTTTGAGATGGAAGGAGTCGTTCTCGGGCTGGTGGGCGGCGAGGTGACCACCGACGGAAACGCTCTGGCCGTGGGATTGGGGACTTCCGACGAGGAGACCGCCGCGCTGTTCCGCGAGCGTCTGCCTGAATTGATGGGGGAATTGGCGACACTGCCTCTCCGGGTGGCCCGCGTGGGGGTGTTTCCCCGGAAGGACGGGGTTGACCCCATGGCCTACCGAGGCGTGGACGTACAGGCCTGAGGTGACGGCATGGACGGAAAGAAGCGTTCCAAGGCGGCAGCGCTCACGTATGACCGGCAGCAGGACAGGGCTCCCCGGGTCGTCGCCTCCGGAAAGGGATTCGTGGCGGACCGCATCGTGGAGATCGCCCGAGAGGCCAAGATCCCTATTGTGGAGGACGCCGCGCTGGTGAGCGCCCTTCTCGTTCTGGAGCTGGGGGAGGAGGTTCCCGTGGAATTGTACGAGGCCGTTGCGAAAATTCTCTCCTTCGTGTACCGGCTCGACAAGGAGCGGCTCCCATGAGCACTTCCGGTGCGCTTTTGGGTGCCGAGGGCGAGGAGGAGGCCCGCCGCCGCCTTGAGGCCAGGGGATACCGCGTACTGGAGCGCAATGTGCGGATCGGAGGAGCCGAACTGGATCTCGTGTGCCGCCACGGAGACGAAGTGGTGGTGGTGGAGGTCCGCACCCGAAGCGTGGGTGTGCTCCAGCCTCCGGAGGAGACCGTTGGTCCCGTCAAGCTTCGCCGTCTCGTTCGGGCTGGGAGGAGCTGGGTTGTTTCCAGAGGATGGAAAGGCCCCTGGCGGATCGATCTCGTGGGGTTCACGGTGGACCGGAACGGTGAGTGGCACGAGAGCCATCTCCGGGACATCACCGCGGGGATGGTCTGCGAATGAGCACGGTTCTCGGCCTGACTCTTCGGGGAACCCTGGCACTCTGCGTCGAGGTGGAGGCGGAGGTCACGGGAGGGCTCTTCGCCATCACCATCGTGGGACTGCCCGATGCCTCCGTCCGGGAGGCCCGGGAGAGGGTTCGGGCGGCGCTGCGCACCGTGGACATTCCTCTTCGTGGGCGCGTCACCGTCAATCTCGCTCCCGCGGACATCCCCAAGGAGGGGGCGTTGCTCGACCTTGCTCTTGCGGTGGCTCTCGCCTGCCGCACGGGAGCCATAGACGAGGTGCCTCCGGCGCTTTTCATGGGTGAACTCGCGCTCGACGGGCGACTCCGCCGCGTCCGAGGCGCGGTTCCCGCAGCGCTGCTCGCCCGGACCATGGGCCTTCCCCTCTTTGTTCCTCTGGAAAACGTCTCCGAAGTGGCTCTCGTGGAGGGGGTCGTCGCCTACGGTGTTCCCGACCTGCCCGCGCTCTTCGCCCATCTCCGGGGCGAGGCGGAACTCTCCCCGGTCGCCTCCTGTGAGATTCCCGAGCACGAAGCCGAGCCCGATCCCGATATGGCGGACGTGAAGGGACAGTTTCAAGCCAAGCGGGGGCTGGAGATCGCCGCGGCGGGGCATCACAACATCTTTCTCGTGGGTTCCCCCGGCTCCGGAAAGACCATGCTCGCTCGGGCGCTTCGGGGAATTCTGCCGCCGCTCTCCAAGGAGGACTTCATGGAGGTCCTCCTTGTCCGGAGCACCCTGGGTGTGACCGTGGAGGACGGGCGCCGTCCGCCCTACCGGGCGGTTCACCACACGGCGACTCTCCCCGCCATCTGCGGCGGCGGGTCCGGCCTGCGCCCCGGCGAGATCAGCCGTGCCCACCGGGGGGTGCTCTTCCTCGACGAGTTTCCGGAGTTTCCCCGGGAGCTCGTGGAGGCACTGCGCCAACCCCTGGAGGATGGCGAGATCGTGGTGAGCCGTGCTTCGGGGAGCGTCACCTATCCGTCCCGGGTTCTTCTCGTCGCGGCGGCTAACCCCTGTCCCTGCGGCAACGACGGTGATCCGTCGGAGCCGTGCCGCTGTTCCGCCTCCGAGAGAGAGCGCTACGCGAGGCGTCTCTCCGGTCCGATTCTCGACAGGATCGATCTCTACGTCAGTGTTCCCAGGCTTACGCCGGAGGAGTTGGTCGCCGTTGAGGGGCACGGTGCCGAGTCCAGCGCGGACATCCGGCGGCGGGTCACCGCCGCCCGGGAGCGGCAGCGCGTGCGTTGGGCTTCTTTCGGATACGGATGCAACGCCGAAGTTCCGGAGAAGCTGTTGCGGAGAGAACTGCGCCTCGGAAACGCGGAGCGCCGTTTCCTTGAGGACGCGGCCCGGCGATGTCGGCTTTCCGGACGGGGACTCGCCCGCATTCTGCGGGTGGCGCGCACTGTGGCGGATCTGGAGGGAGCGGATGCGGTGGGGACCGCCCATCTGGCGGAGGCGCTGGCCTACAGGCAGGGAGGAAACGCATGGACGACAGGATCAAGGCGCTTCTCCTCCTGAACGCGGTGTTTGCACCCTCGCGCGTCTGGGATCTTCTCCGCGAACGTGGGCTCCCCCCGGAAGCGCTCTGGGAGCGGGGATGCGACACGCTCCACCGGGAGGTCGGCCTCTCGGAGAACGCCTCCGAGGGGCTGGAAAAACTCTTACGGCGAGGGTGGGTGGAGAAGGAGAAATTCCGGTGTGACGACGAGGGGCTGCGCCTCGTTTTATGTGACGACCCGGACTACCCGAAGGGGCTGGAGGATCTGGAGGAGCGTCCTCTTCTTCTCTACGTGCGGGGACGTTTTCCCCTTTCGGAGCCTTTCGTGGCCGTGGTGGGCACACGCCGGTGCACTTCTTACGGAAGGGCCGTGGCGTCCGCTCTGGGAAGCGAGCTGGCTCGCAGGGGGTGTGTCGTCGTAAGCGGCGGCGCTCTCGGCATCGACGGTGCCGCCCACGGAGGTACTCTGGAGGGCGGGGGCAGTACCGTGGCGGTCTTCGGAACCGGAGTGGACCGGATCTTTCCGAGTGAACACGAGGACCTCTTTCGGAACATCGTCGCAACAGGCGGCGCCCTGATGAGCGAATACCCCCTGGGAACGCCGGGACGGGGATGGCTTTTCCCCCGGAGGAACCGGATCATCGCCGCTCTTTCGTCTCACCTGGTCGTCGTGGAGGCTCCCGAGCGGAGCGGAGCGATCATCACCGCCCGGCTCGCCGGGGAGATGGGGCGCGAACTCTGGGCCGTACCGGGGCGCATCGACGAGAAGGTGTGCCGGGGCTCCAACGCCCTCCTCGCCGACGGAGCCTTTCCGCTCGTTCAGGTGGCGCAGTTCGTCGATCTGCTTCGTCCGAGACTCTCTTCTTCGGAGGAGGGACAACTCTCTCTCTTCGGAGCCGAAGATGGAATGCCTGAGGAGGAGGATGGTGTCTTTTCCACTCTCTCCGCCGATGAAACACGCCTGCTCCGGCTTCTTCGGGAGCGGGGGGACCGAACGATTGACAACATGGCTGCAGAGGGTACAATGAGCCCCGCTCGGATTTCCGCCGCTCTGGCCGTCCTTTGCGCCCGCGGACTCGTTTACGAGTCCGGGCCGGGACGATGGCGTGCGGGTCCCCGGTGAGATCTTCCATTGGAGGTGCTGCACCAGATGGCATGCAGAGTCTTTCATCCCCAGGAGCGACGGTATCTGACGCAGGAGGCGCTCGGCGCCGTTGTGGACTACCTTTCACTGCAGCGGGAATCGGATCCGGTTCTTGAGGAAGCGTTGACGTCCGCGGTTCTCCTGGGAAGCTCCCGGAACAGACCCATCGACGAGGAGGATTTTCGGATGCTCTTCGATCTCGCCGCGGCGGCTCCTGAAAAAATCGACTACCGCGATGCCGTCGCCGCAGTGCGACACGTTCCCTACGCCCCCTGGCTCGTGTGACGGGACGGAGTGTTCTCATGGCGAAAAAAACACTGGTTATCGTCGAATCCCCCGCGAAAGCGAAAACACTTCAGAAAATCCTCGGAAAGGGATACGAAATCCAGGCGAGCATGGGACACATTCGGGATCTTCCGAAGAGCAAGCTCGGTGTCGACCTGGAGAACCGCTTTACCCCCGAATACATTCTCGTCCGCGGCAAAGGCGAACTGATCAAGAAACTGAAGAGCGCCGCCAAGGGGAGCGACACGATCCTCCTCGCCTCCGACCCTGACCGCGAAGGAGAGGCCATCGCCTGGCACCTGGCTCATGTGCTGGATGTCGATCCCGCCACGCCGTGCAGGATTCGCATGTACGAGATCACGGCCCGGGGGGTGAGTGAAGCGGTCAAGACCCCTTCGCCCATCGACATGAACAAGGTGGAGGCGCAGCAGGCGCGGCGCATTCTGGACCGCGTCATGGGCTATACCCTGAGCCCCCTGCTCTGGAAAAAAGTGCAGCCCCGTCTTTCCGCAGGGCGCGTGCAGTCCGTGGCGCTCCGTCTCATCGCGGACCGGGAGCGGGAGATCCGGGACTTTACGGAGCAGGAATACTGGCTCGTGGATGTGGATGCGTCCTCCGAGGACGGCCGTGCCTACCGGCTCAGGGTGGAGAGGCGGGACAAGAAGACGGTCACCATCGCCGACGCCGCCGAGGCGGAGGCCGTGGAGGCGGTTCTTCGGGAAAATCCTCTCACCGTGACATCCTTTCGCGTCAAGGAGACCAGGCGACCTCCTCTTCCTCCGTTCAAGACGAGTACGCTCCCGCAGGAAGCGGCGCGCCGCCTCGGGTTTTCTCCGCGGAAGACCATGCGGGTCGCCCAGACCCTCTACGAGGGTGTGGAGCTTCCGGGGAAAGGTCCTGTCGGGCTCATCACCTACATG
>NZ_JARKPW010000148.1:0-10498 GCF_029975095.1 Aminiphilus sp. | reverse complement strand
GTCTCGGAATGGTACGCCAGTTCCAGGATCTCTACTTCGGAGGGCGAAGACAATCCACCGTGATCGGCTACAGTCGGCCCGATTTTGTGCGGATCGCCGAGGCCTATGGAATACCGGCCTGGCGTGTGCGAGCGAGAGAGGAAACGGAGGAAGGTCTTCTCCGGGCCATGTCCGTCCGTGGGCCGTCGCTCCTGCATGTGGAACTTCCTCTGGAGACGGTGGTGCAGCCAAAGCTTGTGGTGAACCGCCCGGTGGAGGACATGTCGCCTTCGCTGGATTCCGCCTTTCTCCGGTCCCTGTTGTTGGTGGATCCCCTGGAGGATGGCGAGAAGTCCTGAGTTCTTCCCGAAGCGTCGCTTGTCCGCCGGCACGGGGGAAAAGCGTTTCGGGAGCGTGAAAAAGATTCTTGCGCTTGAACCATGGCATTTCAGAGGTGTCTTTTCCCTTCCGGAAGGTTCTCCTTGTTCGGGGTGGCCTCCCGGAGAGCCCATGCGAAAATCTCTTTATTCATTCGGGAATAGTCCATCAAAGGAAGGAGGTCGAAGGCGGTGTCGCGAGCGTTGATCACGGGCATTACCGGCCAGGACGGATCCTATCTGGCCGAACTCCTTTTGCACCGGGGATACGAAGTGCACGGTCTGGTTCGGCGGGCCAGCACGTTCAACACCCAGCGATTGGAGCACATCTACCAGGATCCCCACGTGGAGGGGGCCAGGCTCTTTCTGCACTACGGTGACCTTGCCGACGCAGGGCGGCTCACGAATCTCGTCTATGAGATCCGACCGGACGAGATCTACAATCTCGGTGCCCAGAGTCACGTGCGGGTCAGCTTCGACATGCCCGAATACACCGGGGACGTGACCGGCCTCGGCGTTACCCGCCTTTTGGAGGCGGTGCGGCGCAGCGGCATCAAGACCCGGTACTATCAGGCGTCGAGCTCCGAGCTTTTCGGCGTGGCCCCGCCGCCCCAGAGCGAGTCCACCCCGTTCATGCCCCAAAGCCCCTATGCTGCGGCCAAGCTCTATGCCTACTGGATGACCACCAATTACAGAAACGCCTATAACCTCTTCGCCGTGAACGGCATTCTCTTCAACCACGAATCGCCCCGGCGGGGAGAGACCTTCGTGACCCGCAAGATCACCCGTGCCGTGGCGCACATTCGGAAAGGACTCCAGAAAAAACTCTACCTGGGCAATCTCGAGGCTCGCCGCGACTGGGGTTTCGCTCCGGAATACGTGGAGTGCATGACCCTTCTGTTGCAGCACGACACTCCCGAGGACGTGGTCATCGGGACCGGAGAGAGCCGTTCCGTGCGGGAATTCGTGGAGGAGGCCTTCAGCTACGCCGGGCTCGACTGGCGGGAGCACGTGGAGATCGACCCCCGCTACTTCCGCCCCACCGAAGTGGATCATCTCCTCGCCGACCCCTCGAAGGCCCGGAGGCTTCTCGGCTGGGAGCCCCGGGTGACGTTCCGGGAACTGGTGCGGATCATGGTGGACTGCGACCTGGCCGCCCTGGGAGAGACGCCTCCCGGCGAGGGTATGCGGGCTCTTCGGGAAAAAGGATTCGGCTGGACGGCGAACCGGGTCACGCCGGGGTAGGGCGTCGCTCCCACGCAAGCATGGCCGGGAACGGATATGGCTCCATGACGCTTTCCGTGGAGCCATGGAGGAAAGACGAACGCCGGGGCCGCGAAGATCGGGCGGGGCCGCATCTCCCTGCGGCACGGCATGGACATGATGGCGACAGGAAGGACATGAAGGAGAGGACCGAAATGTCTCACCCACGGAGCGGACGACTCGAAGGAAAGATCTACGTCGCAGGACATCGCGGCCTTGTGGGAAGCGCGCTGATGCGCTGTCTTGCCCGAAAGGGCTATGGAAACCTCCTCACCCGTTCGAGCCGGGAACTCGATCTGCGCTGCGAGGAGGGGACATTCCGTTTTTTTCGCCGGGAAAGGCCGGATTACGTCTTTCTCGCCGCCGCCAAGGTGGGAGGAATCGGCGCGAACAGCGCCTTTCCCGCGGATTTTCTCGCGGACAATCTTCGCATTCAGACCAACGTGCTCCTCGCCGCCCGCGAGACGGGGTGCCGCAAGCTGCTCTTTCTGGGAAGCTCCTGCATCTATCCCCGGATGGCTCCCCAGCCGATTCCGGAGGAAGCCCTCCTCACGGGGCCCCTGGAGGAGACGAACGAGCCCTACGCCGTCGCTAAAATCGCCGGCATCATCCTCGCCCGTTCCCTCCGGAGGCAGCACGGCATGAACTGCATCGCCGTCATGCCCACCAACCTCTACGGGCCGGAGGACAATTTCGATCTCGAGACCTCCCATGTTCTTCCGGCGCTGCTTCGACGGTTCGTCGAGGCGAAGGAGCGTGGCGTGCCCTCGGTGACGCTCTGGGGAACGGGGACGGCGCGGAGGGAGTTCCTGCACGTGGACGATCTCGCTGAAGCGTGCTGTTTCCTTATGGAAAGCTACGACGGGGAAGAGCTCGTGAACATCGGTACGGGGGAGGACCTCTCCATTCGGGAGCTTGCGGAGCTGATCCGACGCACCGTGGGGTACGAAGGCGAGATCGGGTGGGATGCCTTCCGCCCGGACGGAACGCCCCGAAAACTCCTCGACGTGTCCCGCATCCACGCCCTTGGGTGGCGCCATCGCATTTCCCTCGGGGAGGGGCTTCGTTCCACATTGGCATGGTACCTCGCGTCCAGGGACTTCGTGCAGTCCGGTGAATGGTGATGTGGGGACCGAAGAGCCAAAACCTTCGGAGTGCCTTTGAGGCGGATGTACGGAAATGAGCGGAGGCGAAACGGTCCTTCTCACGGCGTGCATCGCTCCCGGATCGGGTGTCCCCTACCTCGCCCTCCGCGACACCGGGGAGCGCCTGGCGGACTATGTGGAATCTCTCGTGCGCTGGCTTCGAACGCCTGCTGTTTCAGCAGTGGTTTTCTGCGATAACAGCGGCTATCCCTTCGAGAGCGCGTCCTTCTCAGCTCTCGCCCGAGCGCTGGGAAAAGAACTGGAGGTGTTGTGCTTTTCAGGAAACGATGGAGCGGAGCGCTACGGAAAAGGATACGGCGAGGGGCATCTCTGTGATTATGCTTTCTCGAAAAGCCGTTTATTGCGGCAGGCCACCTCGTTCTACAAGGCGACGGGGCGGCTCTACGTGACGAATTTCGACCGCATCGCCTCACGGCACTCCCGTGATGAAAGTGTCTTCGCGCTCACGAGTTCCCGCGTTTCCTACGCGGTGAAACGTTTTCAGGGGAAACCGGAGCCCCGAGGCGTTGACACGCGTCTGTTCAAGATCAGCGCAGACCTGTACCGGCGTCGCCTTTTCGGATGCTACGACGAGGTGGACGATTGCGCCGGACGCGCTCTGGAGTATGTCGTTCACGATCGTCTCGTCACGGATCCGGTAGCCTCCTTTTTTGAATGTCCTCGTTATGCCGGACGCTCCGGTACGACGGGAAAACCCTTCTCCGAAAGATGGATCGATCATGTGTTGCGGGATCTCTGGTTTCGCCTGGGGCTCCATGCGGTGTCCCCATGACACGGAAGGCAGGAGAAAAATGAAAGGACTGGTACTCGCTGGAGGAAAGGGAACTCGCTTACGGCCGGTCACCTATTCTCTGGCCAAGCAACTTGTCCCTGTGGCAAATCGACCGATTCTCCACTACGTGGTGGAGAATCTCATCGCCGCCGGAATTGCTCAAATTGGTGTCGTCATCTCTCCCGAGACGGGAGAGATGATTCGTAAAAGCCTTCGGGAAGGTCACTTCGATGCGGAATTCTCCTTCATCCTTCAGGAAGAGCCCAAGGGGCTTGCCCACGCCGTGAGTACGGCGAGGGTATTTCTCGAGGACGAACCTTTCGTCATGTATCTGGGGGACAACCTCATCGGTTCAGGTATCAGAGATCTCGTGGAACGCTTTCGACAGGGAGGCGACGAAGCACTCATCCTGCTGAAGGAGGTTGAGAACCCGCGCATGTTCGGGGTAGTCGTCACAGATCGGGAGGGAAATGCGCAGCGTCTCGTGGAAAAACCTTCCGTCCCTCCCTCGAATCTGGCGCTTGTCGGTGTGTACCTCTTCGGACGACGGATTTTCGATGCCATAGATTCCCTCGCTCCCTCCGCGCGGGGAGAGTACGAAATCACCGACGCCATTCAAGTCCTCGTGAATCGGGGGTTTCCGGTGCGAACTGCCAGATTGGAGACATGGTGGCTCGATACGGGGAAAAAGGACGATCTCCTTGAGGCGAATCGAGTCGTGCTTGACGAATGGGCGAAACCGGACGTACGAGGTTCCGTTGTGGACAGTTCCATTGTGGGACGAGTACGGATCGGGGAAGGGGCGCTGGTGGAACGCAGTATCGTGCGCGGCCCCGTCGTGATCGGCGAAGGCGCTGTGGTGCGGGATGCGCGGATCGGTCCCTTCACGAGTATCGGCTGTGGGTGCTGCATTGAAGGTTCCACGGTGGACTATTCGGTGATTATGGAAGATGCAAGAATCTGTGGCGTGGAGCGCTTGGACGCGTCTCTCGTGGGA
Organism: Aminiphilus sp.; assembly: GCF_029975095.1. NCBI lineage: Bacteria > Thermotogati > Synergistota > Synergistia > Synergistales > Aminiphilaceae > Aminiphilus > Aminiphilus sp. The sequence continues at coordinate 5,944 of NZ_JARKPW010000148.1, read as the reverse complement.
TGTCGCGCTCGTATTGTGCGACGCATGCGGCGGGATATCTCCATGAGTCTCTGTGTGGGAGACGACGCGGAAATAGAAGTGTAGATGCGGCCGTCGTGATGGTTGTGAAGGAGGAATTGTGACGTGATGAACGTACTCGTCACCGGTGGCGGAGGGTATATCGGCTCCGTTCTGGTGCGCCGGTTGGTTCACGAGGGATATGGCGTTCGTGTGCTGGATCGCTTTTTCTTCGGAGAGCACTCGCTGCGGGATCTTTCGGGAGACGTGGAGATCGTCCGGGGAGACGTGAGGGACGTCACGCCGGAGATCTTTCGGGATATTTTCGCCGTTTTCGATCTTGCGGCTCTTTCGAACGACCCTGCGGGAGAACTCGATCCAGCGAAGACTCTGGACATCAACTACCTTGGAAGAGCCAGAATCGCCCGTCTCGCCCGACATGCTGGAGTTGCTCGCTATGTTCTCGCGAGCTCCTGCAGTATCTATGGTTTTCAGACAGGACTTCTCACGGAGGAGTCGCCCGTTAACCCACTCACCACCTATGCCGAGGCGAATCACCTGGCGGAACAGGCGGTATTGCCCCTTTCATGCGACTCCTTCTGCGTGACCGCGCTGAGGCAGGCCACGGTGTACGGTTTATCCCCCCGCATGCGGTTCGACCTGGCGGTGAACGGCATGACCCTGGGACTCTGGAAGAATGGCAAGATCAACGTCCTTCGGGACGGGAGCCAATGGCGTCCCTTCGTGCATGTAGAGGACACGGCCCGGGCATTTCTTCTCGTACTGGAGTCCGCCGTGGAGGCAGTGAGCGGGCAGGTTTTCAACGTTGGTTCGGACGAACAGAACATCCGTATTCTGGACCTCGCAAAACAGGTTGCAACGGCGTGCGGGCGGGAATTCGCGATGGAGTGGTACGGAGATCCCGACCACCGCTCCTACACGGTCTCCTTCGGAAAAATCCGGGAGCACCTCGGCTACGGAGTGGAGCATACTTTTGCCGATGGCGCCGGAGAAATTTTCGCCGCTCTCGAAGAGGGTGCGATTGACACGGGAGAGCGCACGAAAACTGTAGCGTGGTACAGAAAGCTTCTCGAAGCCAAATCGCTCGTCGATGCCGTGTCCCATAGGGGGGAGATTCTGTGAAAGTCGCCGTGGTCGGGGCATCCGGACAGGTGGGGAGCCTTCTCTGCCGGGCTCTTGACGAAGACCCCGCGTTTTCCTGCGTCCCTCTCGACCATGCTGCCGCGGATGTGACCGATCTGGAGGGGTTGCAGCAGCTGTTCCGTGAGCTTCGCCCCTCTGCCGTGTGCAGCACTGCCGCCTTTCATAACGTCGAGGCGTGCGAGAAAGATCCCGATGCGGCCTTTCGGGTTAATGCCCTTGGCGCGCGCAATCTCGCCCTCGCCTGTCGTGAGGTAGGAGCGTCACTGCTCTGGTTTTCCACCGATTACGTATTCGGCGGGGACAAGACGGACCGAACGCGCGGTTACACCGAGTTCGATCCGGTGGGGCCTGGCAATGCATATGCCCGAAGCAAGTTCGCGGGAGAACAGTACATCCGTTCAATTTGGCCGAATCACTTTATTGTGCGCACCGCTTGGCTTTTCGGCGCGTCGGGCAGCCGTTCGAAGGGCGGCAATTTTGTGACCACCATGCTGCGGCTCGGAAAGGAGCGGCGGCACCTTCGCGTCATCGACGATCAAGTCGGCAGTCCCACGAGCACGGCGTTTCTGGCTCTCCAGGTTCTCGTCCTGTTGCGGACGGAGCGATTCGGAACCGTTCATGCCGTGTGTTCCGGTTCTGCAAGCTGGTACGACCTTGCCCTGGAAATCTTCCGTCTTGCTCGGATGGATGTGGCCGTGCTTCCCGTTTCGACCGAGGAGTACGGTCAGGCAGTCCCTCGTCCTCGGTTTTCCGTGCTGGAGAACTATGTGCTCTCTCTGGAGGGGATGAACCGTATGCCTTCCTGGCAGGACGCTCTTGAGCGGTATGTTCGGGAGGTCCTTTGCTGAGAGCGCGCTCTTTCGAAGTCAGGAGTGTGGTGACAATGGGAAAATTTACGCGAACGGAAACCGGTATGGAAGGGCTCGTGCTTCTTGAGGGAACGCTCTTCGGAGACGAACGGGGCTTCTTCATGGAGACCTACAATGAAAGAGAGTTTGCGGAGCTCGGTATTGCCGCGACATTCGTGCAGGACAACCATTCCCGCTCCGCCAGGGGCGTCTTGCGGGGACTGCATTTTCAAAAAGAACACCCTCAGGGGAAACTGGTACGGGTTGTTCGGGGAAGTGTCTACGACGTGGCGGTAGATCTTCGCAGGTCCTCTGTGACCTTCGGAAAATGGTTCGGCACGGTGCTCAGTGAGGCGAACCGCCTGCAACTCTATATTCCCCCGGGATTTGCCCACGGATTTCTGACCCTTGAGGACGGGACGGAGTTTCTGTACAAGTGTACGGATTTCTACCATCCCGAGGACGAGGGGGGAATTCTCTGGAGCGATCCAACCCTTGGCGTTTCATGGCCCCTGCCGGAAGGCGCGGAGCCGGTGCTTTCTCCGAAGGATCGGACGTGGCCGCCGTTTCGGGAGGTATTCTCTTTTTCGTGACATCCTTGAGAACGCACGTGATCGTTTCGTAAGGATGTTGCTGCTTCCGGTGGTGCGGCGTGCAATTGCGGAAGGAATTTTCCGAATGGAACGTTTCAGCGATTACAGTGCTCTGATGGCGATGTGCGACAGGTTGGAAAGGTGCGTGTCAAGGACGATATTCTCCACTGCCCCGTGTGATAGGGTCTTCCCGTGAGAGCCTCGGTGCCGCCGTAGAAGGAGCCGAACAGGTATTGAAAGGATTTGTGGCCGATGCCGGAGCAAGAGCCCTTGCGGGCACAGCTTGTTTCAAGAGAAATGGGTCTTGAGACCTATTGCGACTCCGTACTTTCCCGTATATGATGTCTGCGAAGCAAGGGGAGGATTTCCCGAAGCTCTTTGACAATGCTTCCACTCGCTTGCAGTGACTCCCGACGGCAGGAAAGGAGGTGCGACAACCCCAGCCAATACGGACGAGCAGGCATAGGAAGACGGACCGGAAACGCACGGACTCGAGAGGACTGAGGAGGAAGGAAACGTGGAGACTTCATCCGAACCCCTTCGGGAATGGCGCAGAAGGCCGTACATATACCAAAAAGGGGTTGTTCTACAAATGAGAAAGTTTATGGCAGTTCTGGCGGTCGTGGCCCTCGTGGCCTTCGCCGCTCCCGCGCTCGCAGCCAATCCGTTCATGGATGTTCCCATGAACCACTGGGCCTATGACGCGATCGGGCAGCTCGCTGCTTCCGGTATCGTCAACGGTTATCCCGACGGCACCTTCAAGGGCAACCAGCCCATGACCCGTTACGAGATGGCCACTCTTGTCGCCCGGGCACTCGCCGTGGTGGACATGAACAAGGCCAGCAAGCAGGACGTGGAGATGCTGAAGAAGCTCGTCGTCGAGTTCAAGGACGAGCTGGATGCTCTCGGCGTGAAGGTCGACCAGATCGACAAGCGGGTCGCTGTCCTCGAGGAGAACATCGGCGGATGGAAAATCTGGGGCCAGTTCCGTTTTGATGCGAAGTTTGCCGGCGAGAGAGATCTTTATGGCGATGAATATGTTCTCGCGGGGAAAAACGAATTCGACCTCAATCGCTATCGTCTGTGGCTGAGGAAGACCATCGACGAGAACACCAGTCTGACCATTCGGTTGGGGCGTGGCTCGCGTGCCAACGGTTTTAGCAATATGCAGCCCGGTGTGCGGTGGGAGCGTTTCTACGTGGAAACCATGCTTCCTTGGGATGTGAAGATGACTGTTGGCCAGTGGCTCTATGACTGGGAAGACGAGTCTGGTCTCTACATCGACGAAGATGCGTGGTTCACCGATGCGATTGTGAAGGGCTTCTACTTCACCAAGACTCTCGGCATGGCTGATCTCGCGTTCTTTGTTGGCCATGAAGAGCGGGATACCACGGTCAATGGAGTGGCTGTCCCCGGTGGTAACGATCGCTTTGTCGGCGGCTTGCGGGCCAACTTCAACTTCAACGAGAATTTCCGTTTTGCCGTCAACGGCTTGGCGTTCCTGCTCGACGATGACGATGCCGCAATCACGACTGATTTCGACAAGAAGGTCTACTGGGCTGATTTCGGCGTCAACTTCACTCCTGCCATCGCCTTCAAGGGCGCATACTTCATGGAAGATCTCGACCGCCCCATGGCTGGCGCAGTGGAGGATTCTCCCAACGCATGGAAGGCCATCATCGACGTGAAGCAGGAGGCCTTCGGGTTCACCAGCCTGTGGTTGGAATATGCCAAGCTGGGTGAGGGTTTCTGGTTCTATAACAACAACAACGGTTATGATGTGTGGGCATGGGATGCCTTTGGTGCCAGTAATCTCATCAACCGGAATATCAATCAGGACACGACAGTGCTTTTTGCGTATCTGAGCCAGAAGTGGAACGACAAGTGGACCACGTTCCAGCGGTATTTCACCGCCGATTTCGACACCACGGGTGTTGATGACACCACCAACTGGACCTTTGGTGTGAAGTACCAGTATAGCCCTGCTATGAGCTTCGAACTCGCGTACGACAACGTTGATTGGGGCAGCAACAACGCAGCTGGTTATCGCTCCGGTGACGATCATATCGTTCGTTTCCGTACTCTCGTCAACTTCTAAGTTCGGGTAAGGTTCTCGTTTTTTAGCACAAAAGAGGGAGGGGCGCAGTTACTGTGCCCCTCCCTCTTTTGTGCTGTTTGTACGCTCGACAGGCCCGCATCTCCTGTGGTAGTTTGGAAAAAACGGGCACGATCAGGAGAGCATCGCAGTCCATATCGATGGAGGTGTCGAAGGCTGGCTGTTGAGCGGAGTACGAAAGGATCGAGCGGTTTTGTCTCTCCGGAAAACAAGCTATAATGAAAGCGTGGGTGGTTGTTGTCGTCATACCCCTTGGGGCAGAGTTGGCTGCCTGTGATGGTGGAAGAGGAGGCGTGGACGTGGGAGGGACAATGAGGAGAGTGTTTTGTGTGATTGCTTTTTTTGTGCTGGGTTTTGTCCTGCTGGGCACGGAAAAGGCTTCTTGGGCGAAGTCCAATCTTGAAAACATAACACAACGGTGGAGTAGGACGCAAACGTTCAAAGACGATCTGGGAGCAACGTTGGATATTACGGTAACCTATTATTCTGCGGAGTATATCGGTGCGGTTGTCCAGCAAGAAGCGGAAAAAAACCTCTGGACTGGCGATGAGATGGAGAACTACAAGTATAATTTGTTGAAAAACTTGCGATTGGACGAAGCGATTCCTATCCAGATCGCATTTAACAACAATGGCCCGACGATGCACATGGCTCCTTTCGACGGAATGGTCACTTTGCGTATTGGCAACAAGGTCTATAAACCTATAGACTACGACAAGAGATTTAATTTTAAACTTCAGGGAAAAATCGATGGTTTGGTTTATTTCTCCAGGTATGACGAAAAAACGGGGAAGTCTCTACTGAATGGTGTCAAAACTGTCCAGCTTGAGCTCAGTTCTGGAATAAGTTCGGTTACGGAAGGGCGACGAGTTCGATTTCTTTGGGATGTGGATCGGGACGATCCGGAAAAGATTTATGGAGGCAAGGCCGCGACCCAGCTCGAGATCGATCGTCTGCTCAAGCGAACCGAGCGTCTCACTGCGGAGAAGGTCGATCTGGAGGGAAAGCTCAAGGCCATTTACGAGGAGTTACTCACGATCCAGAAGCGTATTGACGAACTGCAGAAACAGCAACAGCAATAGAATTCTCTTCTGCATTTCCCTTCGGGATGGAGCATCCGCTCTCCCGGAGGTGGCGGGCAGAATGTTCTTTTCTTGAGGTCGGAAAAAAGGTCTTCGACCTGCTCTTTTCCTTGAGCCCTGCCGTTTGCGCCGCCGAAGTTTTTT
>NZ_JARKPW010000146.1:0-2726 GCF_029975095.1 Aminiphilus sp. | reverse complement strand
TTTCACCTACAATCCGTTCCTCCCGAGGGAGAATCGCTTCGGTGCGGTCGTTCAACCGAACGAGGATGTGCTCGCCCTCGGTCTTGAAGATGATTCCATTCACAAGATCTCCCACGCGGTTCGCAAATTCGTCGAAGATGACCTGTCGTTCCGCATCCTTGATCCGTTGGATGATGACCTGTCTCGCGGTCTGTGCCGCAATTCTTCCGAATCCCTCCGGGGAAACTTCAATTCTGATGACATCTCCATGCACGACGTCCAAATAGCCCATTTCATGTGCCTGCGCGAGGGACAACTCGAGATCAGGCGAAGACACTTCTTCTACGACCATTCGAATTTCAAAAAGAGAAATCTCTCCGTTTTCCAGATCGAGATGAACCTCAAGGTTCTGATCACCTCCCTTGTGTTTCCGATACGCCGAAACCAGTGCCGCCTCCAGGCTCGAGGCGATGATTTCAATGGGAAGTCCCTTTTCTTCTTCTATCTGGCGAAGTGCTTTGAGGAAATCACGACCTAACTGCATGATCCTTCTCCTTCCCGCTCTTCTTCTTTTGCTGTTTTTGACCGCTCTCTTCAATCTCAAAGACAAGATGAGCTCGAGTAATTGTATCGAAAGGAATCGTTTCCTCGGAAGCATCCTCCAAGACAAGCGTCACCGCAAGCTCCGACACTGAAGCAAGACGCCCCACGACATCCCGATGCTTTCCCTTTCCTTTGGAGATGCGCACAAGCGCCTTCTTGCCGAGGAATCTCAGAAAATCAGAATACTTTACAAGGGGACGTTCAACCCCAGGCGAACTCACCTCAAAAAAATATTTTTCACTTGAAAAATCCATTTCATCAAGCACAGCGTTGATTTTTCTCGAGACTATTTCGCAATCCTTGATGGTAATGCCACCAATGGAATCAATGAGAACGCGTAGAATCCTCTTCTCGTTCTCCACGGTCCATTCCAGGTCGACGAACTCGAATCCAAGCTCTTCGACGCAACGCACGACCACGTCCCTCTGGAGAGCGACATTTTTCCCTCGCTCCTTCACGACGACACCTCCGTTTTTCCACGGAAGGGGACACAAAAAAGGAAGAGTGGGCACCGCCCACTCTTCTCGACAATCCTCCCCGTCCACACGATCTCTACGAATGGAGTATAGCATGTGACCCAAGACTCTACAAGCAGTCTCCCACGATAAAATCCGGCCACCATTCGTTCAATCCGACACTGAAGGATTCTTCGATAGGAATATCCATCAGGGAGTCTCCGAACACTTCCTCCTCCAACGCAGGCAGAAAGAGGTTTCCCATCCATGCGCGTTGCTTCTCGTTCTGATCGAGGAAAAACAATCGTCCTGGAGACACGACGAGCACCTCCTCGCTGTCATTCCATCCAGTAGTTCGGTGCCTCCTTGGTGATGGTCACGTCGTGGGGATGACTTTCCTTCATGGATGCAGGAGTAATCTTCACAAACTTCCCCTTCTCTTTCAGGTCCTTGATCGACGCCGCACCGACATACCCCATGCCGGACCGAAGTCCTCCCACCAATTGATACATGACGGCACCGAATCCGCCCTTGTACGGGACGAGTCCTTCTATTCCCTCCGGAACCAGCTTCTCCTCCTTGGTTCCTTCCTGAAAATATCTGTCCTTGCTGCACCCGCCCTTCATGGCTTCGAGTGATCCCATCCCTCTGTAGCTTTTAAACGAGCGTCCACGAAAAATGACAACCTCCCCTGGGCTTTCGTCGGTTCCGGCAAAAAGGGAACCGACCATGACCACGTCCGCACCTGCGGCGATAGCCTTGACAATGTCTCCGGAATAACGGATGCCTCCATCGGCGATGACCATTTTGCCAAGAGCGTGGGCAACCTGGGCAACCTGAAATACCGCGGCGATCTGAGGAACACCTATGCCGGCAACAATTCTTGTCGTGCAGATGGATCCGGGCCCCACACCGACCTTCACTGCATCGGCCCCGGCTTCGATGAGGTCTTTCGCGGCATCTCCCGTTGCGATGTTTCCTCCTACAATGCCGATCTCCGGATAGGTTTTCTTCAGATACCGAACCATCTCCAGAACGGCTCGAGAATGTCCATGCGCGGTATCCACCACAAGCACATCCACCCCGGAAGAAACAAGCAATTCCGCTCTTCGGGAAACATCCGCTCCTACACCGACAGCGGCACCGACGCGAAGTCTCCCTCTGGAATCCTTGCAGGCATTCGGAAACTCCTTGGCTTTCTGGATATCCTTGATGGTGATGAGCCCCTTCAAATGCCCCTCTTTGTCTACTATCGGCAGCTTTTCCACCTTGTGCTTCATGAGGATGCTCTTTGCATCCTCAAGAGTCGTACCCTCCGACGCGGTGATGAGATTCTCTTTGGTCATGATACAGGAAATCGGCTGTTCGTAGTCAGTAACGAAACGAAGATCCCGATTCGTGATGATGCCGACCAGACGGAGTTCACCATCAACAATGGGAACTCCTGAGATGTGATAGTGCGACATGAGAGATACGGCGTCCTCCACGCGGTTTTCGGGGTGGAGGTAAAACGGGTCCACGATGACACCCGATTCCGATCGCTTGACTTTATCCACCTCTCCCGCCTGCTGCTCCGGAGGCATGTTTCTGTGAATGATCCCCAAACCACCCTCTCTGGCCACCGCAATGGCCAGTCTCGCTTCTGTCACAGTATCCATGGCGGCGCTACAGATGGGAACATTCACGGCA